>NZ_JBEYVJ010000549.1:0-3917 GCF_040643935.1 Kitasatospora sp. NPDC047058
CGAACTCGGCTCCTACACCGACCTCCCGGTCAGCGTGGTGCGCGTGCTCCTCGGCGACCTCTACATGGAGCTCCTTCGGTCGGCCGGCGCGGGTGGGCGCCGACGCACGTCCCTTTATACGGCCTCCCTGCTCGCGGGTACCCACCTGCCCGTACTGTGTGACCGAGGTGTAACCAGCGAAGAGGAAGAGGTGACGCCCGGTGCGCCATCAGCTGCTGGCGCTGCTGGCCCGGCAGCCCGCCTACGGGTACGAGCTCAAGCAGGGGCTTGAGCAGACCTTCGGCGCGGCGTACCCTCAGCCGAACATCGGCCAGATCTACGTGACCCTGAGCCGACTGGAGAAGTCCGGCCTGATCCGCGGCACCGAGGTGACGCAGGAGGGCAAGCCGGACAAGAAGGTCTACGAGATCACGGAGAAGGGCACCGAGGAACTCGCCGGCTGGTTCGAGGCCCCGACCGAGGGGCCCCGGGTCAG
The DNA here is from genome assembly GCF_040643935.1 of Kitasatospora sp. NPDC047058. NCBI lineage: Bacteria > Bacillati > Actinomycetota > Actinomycetes > Kitasatosporales > Streptomycetaceae > Kitasatospora > Kitasatospora sp. NPDC047058. Next base: position 476 of record NZ_JBEYVJ010000549.1, read on the forward strand.
GGACGAGTTCTTCATGAAGCTCATCCTGGCCGAAGACACCGACCTCGCCGACCAGCTGACGCTGATCAACAACCAGCGCCGGCACTGCATCAACATGATGCGCGGACTCAACAAACTGGCCGCCACCGAGCGCGGCAACCGGACCTCGCTGCTGCTCATCGAGGGCGCGGTCCTGCACCTGCAGGCCGACCTCGACTGGCTGGAGCGTTGCCAGGAGGAGCTGACTTGACCGGCGCCGAGCCGACCCCGCAGCCGCTGCTGGCCGCCGACGCCCTGGTGCGCTCGCACCTGAGCGGCTCGACCCTGATACCCGCGGTCCGCGGCGTCAGCCTGCGGATCGACCACGGCGAGTTCGTCGCCGTCACCGGCCCCTCGGGCGCCGGCAAGTCCACCCTGCTGCACCTCCTGGCCGGCCTGCTGCGGCCCGACGAGGGCGAGCTGCGGCTCGACGGCCGCCGGGTCGACGGCCTGCGGGAGGCCGCCTGGGCCCGCCTGCGCCGGCGCCGGTACGGCATCGTCTTCCAGGGCGGCAACCTGCTCCCCGACTTCTCCGTCGCCGACAACATCGAACTGACCGCGGTGCTCGCCGGCATGTCCGGCCGCACCGCCCGCGAACGCCGCGAGGAACTCCTGGCGGACCTCGGTCTCGCGCACAAGGCCGCCGCCGGGCCCGGGGAGCTCTCCGGCGGCGAGCGCCAGCGGGTCGCGCTGGCCCGCGCGCTGGTGAACCGGCCGCAGCTGCTCCTGGCCGACGAGCCGACCGGGAACCTCGACAGCCGCAGCACCCGCGACGTCCTCGCGCTGCTCAGCCGCTACCACGAGCAGGGCACCACCATCGTGCTGGTCACCCACGACGCCCGGGCGGCGAGCACCGCCGACCGGGTCGTCAGCCTCTTCGACGGCCGGATCGCCGACGACGCCCGGGTGGAGGAACCCCCGGCCGCGTGGCGCACCGCCAACGGGGTCCGCGACGTCATCGACTTCGGCGGGTGAGCCGGTGCGCGCGCTCCTCCGCTGGATCCGGGCCGACCTGCGCTCGCACCGCCTCCACGCCCTGCTGATCGTCCTCGCCACCGGCGGCACCGTCGCCGCCCTGCTGCTCGCCGGCGCGCTGCTCGGCGCCGCCGCCGACCCGTGGCAGCGGCAGTTCCGGGACGCCGGCTCGCCGCACGTCAGGATCGACCTGCGCCCGCCCGCGGCCGCCGCGGGCAGCACCGACGAGCCGTCGGCCGCCGTACTCGCCCGCGAACCCGGCGTGCTCGCGGTCTCACCGCCCCAGCACACGGCCGAGACCACGCTGACCGGCCGGCGCGCCGACGGCGCCGCCGCACCCGCCGGCCCGGCGGACCGCACCGACCGCACCACGCTGGTGCTGCGCGGCGACACCCCGGGGGCGGCCCGCCCGCTGCTGCGGTCCGGGAGCTGGCTCGACCCCGGCGACGCCCGCGGCATCGTGCTCGAACAGTCCGCCGCCGACGCCGCCTGGGCCCGCGTCGGCGACCACCTGACCGTCCTCGACGCCCACGGCGCCGCCGTGGAGCTGACGGTCCTCGGCATCGCGGACAGCCCCGACCAGCTGCCCAGCCAGGCCGCGGGCTACGACCTCGGCTGGGCCCCGCCCGCCACCCTCGACCTGGTCCAGCCGGACCGGGCGGCGCAGGGCCTCACCGTCGGACTGCGGCTGGCCCGCCCCGACGACGCCGGGTACACGGCCCAGCGGGTGGTCAGCGTCCTGGGGGCCGACCGGGTCACCCGGATCACCACCTGGCTGGACGCGCGGGCCGCGCGGCACCAGGACGACCGGCTGGCCGGCCTGCTGCTCGGACTCTGCGGACTGGCCGCACTGCTCTCCGCCGCCCTCGCGGTGGCCGGCGCGGCCGGCGCGCGGATCAGGGCCAGGACCGGTGACATCGCCCTGCTCAAGGCACTCGGCTTCACGGCCGCCCAGGTCGCCTGGACGTTCATCGCCGAACAGCTGCTGCTGGCCGGCACCGGAGTCCTGCTCGGGGCCGGCGGTGCCGCGCTCGCCGCCCACGCCGTCCCGGCCCTCGGCGGCGGGACGGACGCGCTCCACCGGCTCGTCCCCGGCGGCACCGCGACCACCGGCGCCGTCGTCGCCGCGGCGCTCCTCGCCGTCGGGGCCGCCGCCGCGCTGCCCGCCCTGCGCGCCGCCCGGGTCGCCCCCGTCCCCCCGACCGACGGCACCCGGCCGCCGGCCATGACCGCCCGCCCGGTCCGGCTCGGCCCGCTCCGCCGGCTGCCGCCGGCCCTCGTACTCGGACTCGGCAGCGTCCTGCGCCGGCGCTCGGACCTCGTCGTGAGCGCCGTCCGGCTGACCGTCCCGGTCGTCGCCGCCACCCTGGCCCTGAGCACCTGGGCCACCCTCGACGCCGTCACCGGTCCCGACGGCGGCGCCACCGTCCCGTCCGCCACCGCCCGGCGGACCGCCCCCGGGCAGACGCCCGGCGACGAGCGGCTCGCCGACGCCCTCGCGACCGACGCCGCCGTGCGGGGCGTCTACCCGGGGACGGAGATGCAGGCCCTCGCGCCCGGCCAGTCCGCGACGCTCACCCTGCGGGCCGTCGGCACCACCGCCGCGCCCTACCCGTACACCGTCGTCGAGGGCCGGTCGATCCGCGCGACCGACGAGGCGGTCGCCGGCCAGGGCGCGCTCGACCTGCTCGGCGCCCGGGTCGGCCAGTGGGTGCGGCTCACCACCGGCGGCACCCCGCGGATCCTGCACATCGTCGGGCGCGACCTCGAACCGGAGCACGGCGGCCGGGTGCTGTCCACCGGCTTCGACACCCTCGACCGGCCCGGCGACCCGACGCACCCCGACTTCTGGCAGCTCACCCTGCGCGCCGGCCAGGACCCGGCCGAGGTCCAGCGCGCCCTTCCCGCGCGCGCCGGGCTCGCCGGGCAGGTGGAGATCCGCCTCCCGAGCGGCCCGGTCACCCGGCCCGGCGCGCTGCGGGCCAGCGTGGTGGGGCTGCTGCTCGTGCTCGCGCTCATCTGCCTGGTCGACCTGCTCACCACGGCCGCGGCCGGCTTCCACGAACGCCGCCGGGACCTCGGGCTGCTGCGGGCGATCGGCCTGACCCCGGGCCAGTGCGCCGTCGTGCTGGCCGTCCGGGGGACGGCCATCGCCCTGGTCACGGTCGCCGTCGGCTCGGCCGTCGGCATCCCGCTGGTCCGCCGGCTGCTCGACCGGCAGGGCGAGCTGGGCGGCATCGGCGCGGGCATCGCACGGGCCCCGTCCGTCTGGACGCTCCTCGCCATGGCCGCCGTCTGCGCGACCACGGCGGCCGTGCTCTGCGCCCTCCCGGTGCTGCGCGTCCCGCCGCCCGCCGGCTCGGTGCTGGCCTTCAGGTCCTGCACCTCGAACAGCCAGCCTCGGGCGTCGATCGGGCGCGGGGCTCCGGTGGTCGCCATGGGGTCACCT
>NZ_JBEYVJ010000550.1:0-3905 GCF_040643935.1 Kitasatospora sp. NPDC047058
TTACGGTACCCCCCGCCCGCCCCCCCCCCCCCCGGCGCATCCCCCGCCCCCCCCCCCCCCCGGGGGCGCCCACGCCACCGGAGGGGGTTCTCATGCAGCTCACGTCACCGTTCCGGACCGGTCGTCGGCACCTCTGGCTGCCCGCGCTGGCGCTCACGGGCGCCGCGCTGGCCGGGTGTTCGTCCTCCGGCGGCGGGACCGGGTCGACAGCGGCGACCTCGTCGGCCACCACCGCACCGGCGGCCACGGGCGTGCCGACCCCCGCGGCCCCGCCCACGAGTCCGGCCCCGGCCGCCTCGTCCCCGGCCGCCTCCGGCGCGGCCCCCACCGGCGTGGCCGTCAAGCGGCCCGCGGACGCCTGCACCCTGCTCAACTCCCCCCAGGTGATCGCCGCCGTGGGCACCGCCGGGCCGTTCACCGGTACCCACCCCGACCCGGCGAGCGACGGCAGCCCGGTCTGGGGCTGCACCTGGGGCTCGCGCCAGTCGTACGCCTCGATCCACGAGGTGAAGCCGACCGTCCTCGCCACCGTCAAGGCGGACCCCCAGGCCGACATCGTCCCGGTGCCGGGGGTCGGCCAGGAGGCGGTTCTCGCGAAGCGCAAGGACGGCACCCACCCGGTCGTCTACTTCGTGTCCGACGGCCACGTCTACTCCGTCGAGGTGGTGAAGGACCGCGGTCCGGGCAACGGCGCGAACGCCCCGGCGGAGGCGGTGGCCGAGAGCGCGCTCGCCCTGGTGCTGGCGAAGTCGCTCACCGCCTGAGCCGTCCGGGCACCGTCGGGGCACCGTCCGGCTGCGCCTCCCGACGACGCCGGGCGGCGCAGCGGGTTCCCCCCGGGGCGTGAACGGGGCCGGGCGGGAACGGCGGGCGGATGCGGTACGGCGCGGGCGTTCACAGAATGACGCCACGGCGCCGTACCCGTACTCCCCCGACAGCCAAGGCGGATCGTATGAGCCGACTCCACCCACCCCCGCGCCCGAAGGGCCGCCGCAGGGCCGTGTCCCTGTTCTCCGGCCTCGCCCTGCTCGCCCCGGCGGCCGCGGCCGGCTCGCTGGCCGCCGCGATACCCGCGCGGGCCGACAACCCGACCGTCTCCGTCAACAACAAGCGCACCGGCTGGGACCCGGCCGAGCCGGGCCTGAGCCCGGCGCAGGTCTCGGCCTCGGACTTCGGCCGGCGCTGGTCCACGGCCGTCGACGGCGCGGTCTACGCGCAGCCGGTGGTGGCCGGCTCGACGGTGGTGGTCGCCTCCGAGACCAACCACGTGTACGGCGTCAGCGCCACCGACGGGAAGATCCTCTGGCAGCGCGCGCTCGGCACCCCCGTGCCGTCGGACACCGCCTGCCTGTCCCCGGGCACCGGGATCACCTCGACGCCCGTGTACGACAAGGCGACCGGCACCGTCTACCTGGTGGCGAAGTCCGGTGACGGCGGGGCGCACTTCTCCGTGCACGCCCTGGACGTCGCCTCGGGCGCCGAGCGCAGCGGCTGGCCGGTGCCGGTCCAGGGCGACCCGGTGAACAGCCCGGGCGTCCCGTTCAACGCGGACACCTCCGCCCAGCGGGCCGGACTGCTGCTGCTGGACGGCGCCGTGTACTTCGGCTTCGCCTCGGACTGCGGCACCGGCACCTACGTCGGCCACGTCGCCGGTGTGAACACCACCAGCCGCAAGCTCACGCTCTGGTCCACCGAGTCCGGTTCGAAGTCGCAGAACGGCGGCGTCTGGATGAGCGGCGGCGGCCTGGTCTCGGACGGCGCCGGGCGGATCTTCATCGCCACCGGCAACGGTGCGGGCACCGGCTCCTCGCCGGCGAAGGGCCCGGGCAACAAGCCGCAGGGGCACTTCGCCGACTCGGTGGTCCGGCTCGGCGTCAACAGCGACGGCAGCCTCGCCCCGAAGGACTTCTTCAGCCCGAGCAACAACCGGGACCTCGACCACAACGACCTGGACCTCGGCTCCGGCGGCCCGGCCGCCCTCCCCACCGGCTTCGGCACCACCTCCCACCCGCACCTGCTGGTTCAGGTCGGCAAGGAGGGCCGGATCTTCCTGCTGGACCGCGACAACCTGGGCGGCATGGGCCAGGGCCCGAACGGCACCGACGCGGTGGTCGGCAGCACCGGCCCGTACAAGGGCGTCTGGGGCCACCCGGGAGTGTGGGGCGGTGACGGCGGCTACGTCTACCTGATCGAGAACTACGGCTCGCTGCGCGCCCTCAAGTACACGGTGAACGGCTCCGGCGACCCGCAGCTGACCAACGCCGGGACGAGCGCCGAGGGCTTCGGCTACGCGTCCGGCTCGCCGGTGGTGACCTCCGACGGGACGGCCTCCGGCTCGGCGCTGGTCTGGCTGATCTACTCCGGCACCGGTCCGGGCGGGCAGAACGGCGAACTGCGCGTGTACGACCCGGTGCCGGTCAACGGCACGCTCAAGATGCGGCGCAGCTTCGCCCTCGGCACGGTGACCAGGTTCTCCGTCCCGGCGACGGACAACGGGCGGGTGTTCGTCGGCACCAAGGACGGCCACCTGATCGCCTTCGGCCGCGCAGGCGCCTGAGCCCCCGCGTCCGGTCCACGGCCCGGCCCCGTCCGTCACCCGTTCGAGCGCGTTTGTCCGCGGATCGCGCGGGTTGCACCGGCGGCCGGGCCCGGCGGCTCGTAGCGTCCTGACCCACGGGGCCGCACCCGCCGCCCCGCCCCACCCCGGCCTCGTTCCAACCCCCCGGCCTCGCACCGACCCCGGCCTCGTTCCAAGGAGGACCCCCATGCACGCCACCACACCCCGCCCCGCCACCGCCACGCCGCCCGCGCGCCCGGCCGGCGCCGCCACCGGAAAGCCCGCCTGGACCGCCCCGGCGGTCGAGTGCCACCGCACCGGCGCCGAGGTCACCGCCTACGCCGCGCGGACCACTCGGTGACCCAGCCCCTGACCCGCGAACGGTTCGCGGCCAGGCTGTACGACCTGCGCGGACGGTACTGGGACACCCACCCGTTCCACCTGCGCCTGCACTCCGGTGGCTGCACGCCACCGGAGTTGCGGCGCTGGGTCGCCAACCGCTGGTACTACCAGCTGTGCCTGACCCGCAAGAACGCCGCCATCATCGCCAACTGCCCGCTGGCGGACGTCCGTCGCGCCTGGGTCGAGCGGCTCCCGTACCAGGACGGGCCGAGCGACCACGAGGGCGGGCTGGCCGACTGGCTGATGCTCGCCGAGGCGGTCGGCCTGGACCGCGCCGAGGTCCTCGACGAGCGGCACGTCGCCCGCGGGGTGCGCTTCGCCGTCGACGGCTACCTGCACTTCTGCCAGACCAGGCCGTGGACCGAGGGCGTGGCGGCGGCGCTCACCGAGATGTTCTCGCCGGACCACATGGCCGAGCGGGTCACCGCGTGGCGCACCCACTACGACTGGATCGACCCGGCCGGGTACGCCTACTTCGAGCACCGCATCCCCACCGCCCGCAAGGACAGCGCCCGCACCCTGGAACTCGTCCTCGACCACTGCGTCACCGCCGCCCAGCAGCAGGCCGCGCTCGACGCGCTGGCGTTCAAGTGCGAGGTGCTGCGCGCCATGCTGGACGCCGTCGACTACGGCGCCGACCGGTGACCGCCCCGGCCCGCACCGACCAGGTGCCCGGGCTGCGGCGCGGGGTGCGGCTGGTGCACGACCCGGTCCGCGACCGCTCGGCGCTGCTCTACCCCGAGGGCGTGCTGCTGCTCAACGACACGGCCGCCGCCGTACTGCGCCACTGCGACGGCTGGCGCGGCGCGGACGGCATCACCGCCGAACTCGCGGCCGAGTACGACGGGGTGGACGCCGGCCAGGTCCGGGAACTGCTCGCCGACCTCGCCGGCCGCCGACTGCTCGCCCTGGACGGCACCGGCGCCCCGGCCGTCGCGCGGCCGGC
>NZ_JBEYVJ010000551.1:0-3901 GCF_040643935.1 Kitasatospora sp. NPDC047058
CTCCGCCGGCCGCGCTGCTGACTTTCCTCACCGTCGTGGGCGCGTTTTTGCTGATCTTCCGGGCTGTCATGGGGCCTCCCGACCGGTGCGCACCGGTGGGCGGCCCTCGGCCTGTCGTACCGCGGGCGCGCCGGGGGCTCAGCCCCGCCCGATGTACGGCATGGCGGTCGCCATCACGGTGGCGAACTGCACATTGGCCTCCAGCGGCAGCCCCGCCATGTGCCGCACGGTGCGGGCCACGTCGGCCACGTCCATGGTCGGCTCCACGGCGACCCGCCCGTCCGCCTGCCGCACGCCGACGCTCATCTGCGCCGTCATGTCGGTCGCGGCGTTGCCGATGTCGATCTGCCCGCAGGCGATCCGGTACGGGCGGCCGTCCAGCGAGAGCGACTTGGTCAGCCCGGTGACGGCGTGCTTGGTCGCGGTGTACGCGATCGAGTGCGGGCGTGGAGCGTGCGCCGAGATCGAGCCGTTGTTGATGATCCGGCCGCCCTGCGGGTCCTGGGCCTTCATCTGCCGGAACGCGGCCCGCGCGCAGAGGAAGGCGCCGGTCAGGTTGAGGTCGACCACGGCCCGCCACTCGGCCACGTCCAGCTCGTCCACCGGGGTGGGGGCGCCGAACGTCCCGGCGTTGTTGAACAGCAGGTCGACCCGGCCGAACCGGCCGGCCGCCGCGGCGAACAGCGCGTCCACCGCCGCCGGGTCCGTGACGTCGGCCGGCAGCACCGCCGCCGCGGGACCGTCCGGTGCGGAGGCGTCCGGCGCGGCCGCCCCGCAGAGCCCGGCCGTCTCGCGCAGCGGCGCCTCCCGCCGCCCGGCGAGCACCAGCCGCCAGCCGGCCGCGGCCAGCTCCACGGCCACGGCGCGCCCGACCCCGCTCCCGGCTCCGGTGACGACGGCGATCTGCTGGGGCATGGCGGACTCCTCGCGGCGGGTGGAACGGGCGGACCGATCGTTCCCGATCCGGGGCCCGCGGTCACTGGTGCGAGACCCCAAAGCGTGGCGGGCCCGGCACCCCTCCGGCTGTGCTCCCCGCCGTCCGACGGGGGCGGGCCCCGCCGATCGGCAGGGTCCGCCGAAACCTTTACCGGATCGGGAACAAACATTGGATTGCCGACGGCCCCGGCGCAACCGGCCCGCCCCGGCCCACGTCATAAGATCGCAGGACGGCGTACCCCCGCGAGGGAGGGCGCGCCGCCGCCCCGGGGGGTACGAACGACGTCGCCCCGGGCTGTCCGGCCCCACCCGGGGGCCACCGCCCGCCTCCCGACGGAGCGGGCGCGACACCGGTCGGAGAGTCCACACCGTGCAGCCGCAGTCCACCCGTATCCGCGCCGTCCTGACCGGCGCCGCCGCCCTCACCCTGGCAGCCTCGCTGGCGGCCTGTGGCAGTACGGACGACAGCGGGAAGAAGGGCGACAACGCCAAGACCGCCGCGGGCACCGCGAGCGGCAGCAGCACCCCCGGCACCCCGTCGGCCGCCGGCAGCAGCTCCGCCGCCGCGCCCACCGGCGCCGCCCCGGCCTCCTCCGGCAAGGTGCTGATGCCGACCGGCCCCACCGCGGCCCTCACCAAGGCCCGGGACACCGCCGTCGGCCAGATCCTGGTGACCACGCTGAGCGGGCCCAAGTCGGGCGTCTCCGGGAAGGTCTGGGTCTGGCTGCCGCCGGAGTACAACGACCCGAAGTTCGCCAAGACCGGCTTCCCGGTGCTCACCCTGTACGCGGGCGGCCAGAGCAACGGCTACAACACCTGGACTGACGACCAGCTCCCGATCCAGCAGGTGGACGCCGAGCTGTCGAAGGCCGGCAAGGCCCATCCGTTCATCATGATCATGCCGGTGCAGAACTTCAACTCCGACGAGAAGAACGCCCTGGACTGCGCCGACATCCCCGGCCAGCCCAAGGTGGGCACCTGGATGGCCGAGGACATCCCGGACTTCGTCCGCGCCAACTTCCGCACCGTGAAGGGCCGCGACGGCTGGGGCCTGATGGGTGCCTCCACCGGTGCCTTCTGCAGCGCCAAGCTCGCCCTCCAGCACCCGGACAAGTTCAAGGCGGCCGTGCCGATCGACGGCTACTTCAACCCGGACTCGGGCCTCTGGAAGGGCCACGAGCAGGAGCGGCAGGCCAACAGCCCCGACGCGCTGGTCGGCCTGGGCAAGGCCGACGTGAAGATGCTGGTCACCGCTGGCGGCGCCACCCCGTACGAGACCAAGCTGGTCAAGGCGTGGGTCGCCAAGGCCACCCCGCCGCTCGCCATCGAGTACTACGAGCAGCCCGGCGGCAAGCACCTCACCAGCGACTTCAAGAAGATGATCCCGGACACCCTGCAGTGGCTCACCAAGAACCTGGCGGGCCCGCAGGCCGACTGAGCCGTACCGCTCCGCCGGCGCCGGAGGCCCCCGTGGCCACCGGCGCCGGCGGACGTTTTTCCGGGGGACGGTCCCGTGCCGGTCGTCGGTGGTGTGCGGCCCGCCGCTCCGCTTGCTCTTCCCCGTTCCTCTCTTCCGCTGCTCTGCGCGCCTCCCGGCATCGTGCGTGCCCCGGGCACGGCCCGGGCCTCTCCGTGCCCGCGTTCGTGGCTCCGCCGAGGGCCTTCACCGCGGCCCCGGCACCGGCTTCGTCCCAAGCCCGGCACCGGCTTCGCCCCGGGCCCCGATCCGGCCTCTGACCTGCACGTCAATCGGACATTGATTCGGCTCTGATCAACTGCGGTCACTGTGGTGGGAGCGCCTTCCTCCAGCCGCGAATCCGCCCATGGCGACTCCGTCAGCCGTGCCAAGCCGTGAAGAGAGTGTCATGCCGAGCCATCTGCTGCCCGTAGCGTCCCTGCCCGCAGTCCCCGTCCAGGCGGGCTCCGAGTGTGAGCAGGCCGCGTGCGAGGAGCCGCAGGCCCTCCGGTTCGCCGGGCTGCGCCTGGTGTACGCCGCACTCCGCCGCGACCTCGCGCGGCTGCCCAACGCGCTGCGGCTGCTGCAGCCCGGCGAGGACGAGAAGGGCGAGGCGCTGCTGCGGCACTGGCACTTCGTCAACACGATGCTGACCTGCCACCACGAGCAGCAGGACACCCGGATCTGGCCGATCGTCCGCCGCTTCGCGCCCGAGCTGCGGCTGCTGCTCAACTGGCTGGAGGCGGACCACCACAACCTCGACCACTCGTTCACCCGGGTCACCACCCTGGTCCGGATCGCCAGCCGGGACGCCGGCAGCGCCTGGCCGGTCGCCTACGCGATGGAGGACCTGGCGGCCCGGCTGGAGACCCACCTGCGGATCGAGGAGCGCCAGCTGCTCCCCCGGATGGAGCTGGTGTTCACCGGGACCTCCCGGGTCGGCAGCCTGCCGGAGCTGCTGGACCTGCTGCGCTCGGCCGACGGGCCCGGCACCGCCGACGCGCTCGCCTGGCTGCTGGACGGCGTCGAGCCGGCGGTGGTCGACCGGCTGCTCGCGGACTGCGACGACGACGTGGCCCGCAACTGGCCGCACTGGCAGTCCACCTACCAGCGCTGCACCAACCTGCTCTGGGGCCCGGCCGACGTCCGGGAGGGCGCCGCCGAGTGACCGGGGGCCGTTTTTCCGGGCCCGCGATCTACGCGCGTGGCATATGCCTTCCGAGTATGCCGCACATCCCCGTCCCCCGGTCTCAGCGGAGGCCCAACCGGGCCAGGTACCCCGGCAGGTCGGCCGGATCGTCGGTGGCCAGCCCGACGTAGCCGTCCGGCCGGACGACGAAGATCCCCTGGCCGTACGCCGCGGCCGCCACCCCGCCGTCCACCCGGTGCGCCCGAACCCCGGCCGGTACGGCGGGCAGCTCGCGGCCGACGGCGAGCACCGTCACGTGCGGGCCGCGGAACAGGTCGAACAGCCTGGCGCCGGCCGGTGGGCCGTCCAGCGGCGCGTCG
>NZ_JBEYVJ010000552.1:0-3888 GCF_040643935.1 Kitasatospora sp. NPDC047058
CAGATCGCCATCGGCGAAAAGGTCCTCGCCGCCCAGGGCCCCGGCGCCTGGCCCGTCTGCTCCGTCAAGGCCGGCCTCACCAAGTAACACCCCCAGCCCCCACGGGCCACCACGCCACCACCACGACGCCGCCGCACCGACCGCCCCCACAGGCGAACCCGGTCCGGCGGCGTCGCGGCATACCCGGGCCAGGCGACACGCTGGCCTCAGCGGAGAACCGCCCGCGCCGTCTCCAGCGCGGTGGGCTCCCCCGGCGTCAGCCAGTGCAGGCGGTCGGCGAGCCCGGCCTCGGCGAACCGGGCCGTCGTCTCCTCCCGGCCCTCGGTGAAGTGCTCCCACGAGCTGTAGTGGAGCGGGACCACCGTGTGCGCGCCCAGCGAACGGGTCAGCGCGGCGGCCTGCCGGCCGTCCATCGTGATCAGTTCACCGCCGCCGAAGGCGTCGATGCGGGCGGCGCCCAGGTGCAGCAGTGCGACGCCGATCCGGAACCGGCGGCCGATCGCCTCCAGCTCGGGCACGTGGACCGTGTCACCCGAGAGGTAGACGGTCTCCTCCTCGCCCGGCACCTCGATCACGAACCCGGTCACCTCGCCGACCGGCCCGTGCACGCCCGGCGTCCCCGTGACGCGCAGCGTCCGCTCCCCGGCGGTCACCGTGTGCGTCGTCCAGGGCGCGAGCCCGACCGCCGAGCCGCCGAGCCGGACCGCGCCGCCGACCGTCGTCAGGACGGGGGTCGACGCAGGCAGCCGCTCCAGCAGTGCGCGGCCGCCGGCGTCCAGGTTGTCGGGATGCTCGTCGTGGCTGAGCAGGACGGCGTCCAGCGGAGGCAACGCTTCGACGCCCAGTGCGGGGCCCGCGGTGCTGCGCAGCACTACCGGGTCGTGGCGGTACTCGGCCGGAGCCGGGTCGAAGGCCGGGTCGGTGAGCAGCCGCAGTCCGCCGATCTCCAGTAGGACGGTGGCGGTGCCGACATGGGTGACGGTGATCTTCATCTTGACTCCTCGGAGACGGGATGGGGGTTGGTGTCGGTGTCGATGTCGGTGTTGATGTGGGGGCGGCGCCGGTCAGCCGAGGCGGAAGCGTCGGCGGTACTCGGTCGGTGTGGTGCCGAGGCGGTCGCGGAAGACCCGGTACAGCGTCTCGACCGAGCCGAATCCGCAGGCCGGGGCGACGTCCTCGACTAGACGGTCGGTGCGCTCCAGCAGCCGCCGCGCCGTCTCCAGCCGCGTCTCCTCGACGAACGAGCCCGGTGTCGTCCCGGTCTCCCCCTGGAAGACCCGGCCGAAGTGCCGCTCGCTCATCGCGAGCCGGCCGGCCAGCACGGGGACGGAGAGGTCGGCGCCCACGTTCTCGCCGATCCAGCGCCGCAGCGCGCGGACGTCCTCCCGGGTGCCTGCCCGGTGGGCCAGCGGGACGCTGAACTGGCTCTGCCCTCCTGGGCGTTGAAGGTACATCACCATGATGCGGGCGATCTCCCGGGCGAGATCGTCCCCGTGGTCCTCGGCCACCAGGGCCAGCGCGAGGTCCATCGAGGCGGTCAGGCCGGCGCTGGTCCACATCCGGCCGGACCGCACGAAGATGGCGTCCGCCTCGACGGCCACCGCCCGGTGCGCGGCCGCCAGTTGACCGGCGGTCGCCCAGTGGGTGGTGGCCCGGTGGCCGTCGAGCAGGCCGGCGGCCGCCGTGACGTGCGCTCCGGCGCAGACCGACGCCACCCGGCCCGCCTCCGGACCGGTCGCGCGCAGCCACGCCACCACGGCCTCGTCCACGCGCGGCACCGGGCCCTCCGGCCCGACGTCCATCCGCCCCGGGACCAGCAGCGTGTCCGGGCGGTCCGGCCGCTCGCCGAACACCTCCGTCACGTGCAGCGGGATGCCGGAGAAGGTCTCCACCCGCCCGCGCCGGGCCGCCACCATCCGCACCTCGTAGCCGGCGCCGGGGCGCCGGAAGGCCTCCGCGCCCGGCCCCGCCTCCCCGGCCAGCAGGTGCCCGGCGAGCGCGAAGACCTCGGCGGGACCGGTCACGTCCAGCGCGTTGACGCCCGGGAAGACCGGGATCAGCACCAGGTGCGGGAGCGGCGGGAGCGCGACCGAGGTGGGAGAAGCGGTGGAGGGGGTGGAGCGCGAGGACTGCATGGCTTCACCCTCGTCCGCGGGCCGGATGTCGGCAAGGACGGGTCTCTGCAGGATTCGGACATCGGGCCGTCGTCGCCCCGGCCGGCAGGCGGCCATCGGGCGGCCGGGGCCGGTGGATAACCCGTCGCAGGCGGGGCTGGTGCTGTGGCAGGGTGCGGGCCGGGTCCCGGGGTCCCGCGGCGGTCCGAACCGCCCGCCCCCGAACACCCGACCACCGATCAGCGTTCGCCCCAGGAGGGCCCGATGACGATACCGCCGCGCATGATCCCGCTGCTGGAGCAGTACGACTTCGCCCGCAAGCGCCTCGCCGACCGCCTGGCCGGGCCGGTGGTGGACAGCGGCAACGGGACGGACGTCGCGGTCGGCCGGCTCACGGACGACGAGTACCTGTGGGAGCCGGTCCTCGACTGCTGGTCGGTGCGCCGGCACGCCGACGGACCCGGGGCACGTGCGACCGTGCTGGTCGGCGCGGGGGACTGGGGCCGCGACGCCACCCCGGCCCCGCACCCGGTGCCCCCGCCGTTCACCACCCTGGCCTGGCGCCTCAGCCATCTCACCGAGCTTCTCGCCCTCCGGGCCGACCACACCGGCGGCAGCCGCTCGCTCACCCGGGACGACCTGCCGGTGGCCGGTGAGGCGGAGACCGCGATCGCGGCGTTCGAGGCGGCGGCCGCGTCCTGGCGGGCTGTTCTGGTCGCCACCGACGACGCTGCGCTCGACACCGTCGGGCACAGCGCCTACCCCTACGGCAGCGACCCGGAGGAGCCGTTCCTCGACGTCGTCTGGTGGGTCAACCAGGAACTGCTCCACCACGGCGCCGAGATCGCCCTCCTGCGCGACCTCCACCTCGCCCCGGCGTGGCCGGCCTGACGGCGGGCGACCGGCCCCGCCGTCCGGAGCCGCCCCTCCCGCGCCGTCGTTCCGGGGGTCATTCCGGGCGGGGCGGGAGCGGCAGCGGGAGGGCGGGCAGGCCGTCGATGCTGGTGCCGATGTACGGCTTGCCCTCGCAGTAGCTGTTGAACTCCTCGTCCGTCTTGCGGTCGAAGTACTGCTCGTGGAGGTCCCGGTCCGAGCGGTAGTCCATCAGCGGCACTGCGAACCCGCACGAGTCGCTCACCCGGTCCGCCTTCACCAGCACGATCGCCCGCAGCGCGGACCCGTCCGCCGCCGGATCGAAGTACCCCAGCAGCTCGGCGAACCGGTCGTCGTCGCGGAGCACCGCCTCCCCCTGCCCGTGCACCCGGACGACGGTGGGCGGCCCCTCGAAGGCGCACCACATGAGGGTGATCCGCCCGTTCTCCCGGACGTGCGCGATGGTCTCCGCCGTCGATCCGCCGAAGTCCAGGTACGCCAGCGTCAGTTCGTCGATCACGGCGAGCGTGCCCGAGCGCCCCTTGGGCGAGACGTTCACGTGCCCGTCGGCGGCGAGCGGCGCCGTGGCGACGAAGTAGACGGGCTGGCGCTCGATGAACTCCCGGAGACGGCCGTCGATCTTCTCGTAGGTCTTTCCCATGCCGGGAATTCTGCCCGGCATTCCGGATGCCGAGAACACCCCTCTCGCATGACGAGACCCACAGGGGCGAACGCGCCCTGCGCGAAGAACGCTTAACTCCCTTTCCGGGGACGTGGGTTGGCCCGCTATGCGAACGGCGGGTGCCCCCGCGCGGTACGGCGCAGGGGCACCCGTGGGTCTCGGCCCGCAACAAGCGGCAGGCGGTCGGCGGTCGGCCGTCGGCCGGGCAGGCGGCGGGGC
>NZ_JBEYVJ010000553.1:0-3877 GCF_040643935.1 Kitasatospora sp. NPDC047058
CCTCGGCGAACAGCCGTCCGGCGGCGGCCGCCTCGGCGGCGGCCACGGCCCGCAGCTCCCCGCCGCTCTCGGCGAGGATCTCGCGCACCCCGCCGGCCACCGCGTAGGGCGGCTTGCGGGTGGTCAGCTCCTGGGCGTACGACGCGGCGATCGCCGCCCGCACGGCCGGGCCGGAGCCGACGACCGGCTCGGCCAGGCCGTCCTGCCAGGCGCGGACCATCGGGGCGAACGCGGTGTTCTGGCAGAGCGTCAGCCGGGGCAGCCCGCCGGACGGGCCGTCGGCGTGCTCCGCGGCCGGGAAACCCGCCGCCAGCAGCCGCCGGGCGGCCTGGTGCGCGGCGATCGCGCCGGCCCCGCTGCCCACCGCCTGCACGTAGTGGTCGGGCAGCCGGCCGATGGTCTCGGCGGCCGCCAGCAGCGCGGTGCCGAGGCCGTCGCGCCGGGCCACGTTGCGGGTGCCGCCCTCGGCCTGGTGGCCCGGCCGGGCGGCGATCGCGTCCGCCAGCCCGATCGCGTCGGTGTAGTCGCCGGCGACCGTCACCAGCCGGACGCAGTCGGCCCGTTCACCGGCGCCGGCGAGTACGGGCAGCGCCGTGTCCGGCACCACCAGCACGCACGCCACCCGCTGCTGCGAGCAGGCCCGCAGGAACGCCGCGGCGGTGTTCCCGGCGGACGCGACCACCAGGACCGGCGGCCGCTCGGGCAGCCGGGCCAGCACCGCCTGCGCCTCCAGCTCCTTGAAGCTGCCGGTGGCGAGGGCCGCGCCGCGCTCGGGCCAGTAGCCGCTGAACGCGACCCACAGCTCGGCCAGGCCCAGCTCGCGGCCCAGCCGCTCGGCCCGGTAGGTGGCGCCGCCGCTGCCCTCGGGCAGGGCCCGGCCGGCCGTCGGCAGCCAGCAGCGGTAGCGGAACGGGCCGCTGCCGGGGCCGGGGGCGAACGCGGTGGCGTACTCCGTGCTCAGCAGGCCCGGCCGGTGGGCGGCGGCGCAGTCCAGCCGCAGCCCGTCGTCCTGGTAGCCCTCCCGGCAGACCGGACAGCGCAGCAGGTACGGGCGGTCCGCGGGGGTGGCGGGTCCGGCGGCCGGCCGGGCGGAGGGGACGGACGGGAGGTACGGGGCGGAGGTCATCGGCCCTCCCCGGTGGTGGGCCGGCCGGCCTCGGACGGACGGCCGGCGGACGCGCCGGCGGGCACCGGGCGCAGCGCGCCGTCGGAGCCGCGGCTGACGGCGTACCGGGAGCGGTCCACCCGGGTCAGTCCCGGCCGGCCCGCGCCGGCCGCCCGCTCCGGCCGCACGGCCGCCGCGTCCACCAGGGCGGCCACGGCCGCGACCGTGGGCCGCTCGAACAGCTGGTGGAGCGGCAGCTCGGCGCCGAACTCGGCCCGGGCGCGCTCGGCGAAGCGGGCCAGCAGGAGCGAGTGCGCACCCCGGTCGAACAGGTCCTCGTGCCGGCCGACCGGACCGGTCCCGAGCAGGTCGGCCAGCAGCGCGGCGATCCGCTCCTCGGTCGGACCGGCGGGTTGCTCGGTTCCGCCCGAGGTTCCGCCCGAGACGCCGCCGGTGGTCCCACCCGGGAGATCGCCGGCGGTCTCCGGCGCGGGCAGCGCCCGCCGGTCGACCTTGCCGTTGGCGGTCAGCGGCAGCTCGTCCAGCGTCACCAGCAGCGAGGGGACGGCGTAGCCGGGCAGGGTGCGCCGCAGCTGCTCGCGCAGCTCGCCGGGGGCCGTGCGCGCGCCGTGCTGCTCGGGGCCGTTCCGTTCCGGGCCGTGCTGTTCGAGGAAGGCGACCAGCCGGGCCCGGGCGCCCTCGCCGTCCACCACGACCGCCGCCCGGCGTACCGCGGGCAGCCGCTCCAGCGCCGTCTCGACCTCGCCCAGCTCGATCCGGTGCCCGTGCAGCTTGACCTGGGTGTCCACGCGGCCGACGAAGAGCAGCGCACCCTCCGGCCCGCGCCGCACCAGGTCGCCGGTGCGGTAGAGACGCGCCCCCGGCTCGGCGCCGAACGGGTCCGGCACGAAGCGCTCCGCGGTCAGGCCGGGCCGTCCGAGGTAACCGTGGGCGAGGCCGTGGCCGCCGATCAGCAGCTCGCCGGTGATCCCGGCCGGGACCGGCTGCAGGGCCGGATCGACCAGGTAGAGGCGGGTGTTGGCGACCGGGGTGCCGAGCGGCAGCTCGCCGCCGGCCGCGGTCAGCTCGCCGCGCGCCGACCAGACGGTGGTCTCGGTGGGGCCGTAGACCTGCCACAGCCGCACGCCGCGGGCCAGCAGTTCCGCGGCCAGCTCGGCCGGCAGCCGCTCCCCGCCGCACAGCGCGGTCAGCCCGGGGGTGCCCGTCCAGCCCGCGTCCAGCAGCAGCTGCCAGGTCACCGGGGTGGCCTGGAGGTGGCTGACCCCGCCGGCCTCCAGGCAGGCCCGCAGCCGCGAGCCGTCGCCGGCCGTCGCCGCGTCCGCCAGGTGCACGGTCGCGCCGGTGGCCAGCGGCAGGAAGTACTCCAGTGCGGCGATGTCGAAGGCCGGGGTGGTGACGGAGAGCCAGCCGGAGCCGGGGGCGGGCGCGAGGTCGCGCTCGAAGGAGGCCAGCAGGTTCGCCAGCGCCCGGTGCGGCACCACCACGCCCTTGGGACGGCCGGTCGAGCCGGAGGTGTGCAGCACGTAGGCCGCCGCCTCCGGGTCGACCGCGGTGTCGGCCGGGCGGCGGGCCTCGCCGATGTCACCGGCCGGCAGCACCGCCCAGTCGCCGGCCGGCACCCGCTCGGCGGGCAGGTCGGTCAGCACCGCGGCGGCGGCGCCGTCGGCCAGCACCAGGGCCAGCCGCTCGGCCGGGTGGCCCGGGTCCAGCGGCAGGTAGGCGGCGCCGGATTTGAGGACGCCGAGCAGCGCGGCGAGCAGCCGCGGGGTGCGCGGCAGCAGGACGGCGACCGTGCTCCCGGGGCCGACGCCCAGGGCGCGCAGCCGCGCGGCGACGCCGTCGGCCAGCCGGTCGAGGGTGCCGTAGTCCAGCTGCTCGCCGCCCCCGGGGCCCGCGGCGCGGACCGCGACCGCCAACGGGGTACGGGCGGCCTGCGCCTCGAAGCGGCGCACCACACCGTCGGCGGGGTCGTAGCCGAGCGCGGTGTCGTTGCCCTCGGTGAGCAGCGTCCGCCGCTCGGCCGGCGTGACCAGCGGCAGTGCGCCGGCCGGCCGGGCGGCGTCGGCGGCGATCTCCGCCAGCAGCGTGGCGAACCGGGCGGCGAAGCGCTCGGCGGTCGCCGGGAGGTAGCGGTCGGTGTCGTAGCGGACCGAACCGGCCAGGCCGCCCGCGGCCGCCCCCAGGGTGAGCTGGAGGTCGAACTGGCTGCCGCCGACCGGCACCGCCAGCGTCGAGCACTCCACGCCGCCCAGGGTGAACGGGACGCCGTCCCGCCCGGTGGCCATCGCCACCAGCGCCTCGGCGTGCCCGCCCGGCGCCTGCTGCAGGCTGAACAGGCTGCGCACCAGCGGCCGGCCGCCCTGGTCACGGTCCGGTCGGGCCAGCTCGACCAGCGCGGGGAACGGCACCTCGGCGCCGTCCAGCGCAGCGCCCGCGGCGTCCCGCACCCGGGCCAGCAGCGCGGTGAACGGCTCGGCGGCGTCGATCCGGGCGCGCAGCGGCACGGTGTTGACCAGGCAGCCGACGGTGCCGGCGAACTCGGCGTCGGTACGGCCGTGGGTCGGGCTGCCGACCACCACGTCCGACTCGCCGGTGCAGCGGGCCAGCAGCAGCTGGAAGGCGGCCAGCAGCACGACGTACAGCGTGCTGCCCTCGCGCCGGGCCAGCGAGGTCAGCGCCTCGGTGGTGGCGGCGTCCACCGCCACCGGCACGGTCGCGCCGCGCATCCGCTGGCGCTGGGGCAGCGGCAGG
>NZ_JBEYVJ010000554.1:0-3868 GCF_040643935.1 Kitasatospora sp. NPDC047058
GAGCGTGCCGGCGTGGCCGACCTTCCGCGTCCCGGCCAGCCACCGGAGCTTGGCGACCACCCCGTGCGAGGTGATGCCCTCCGGCTTGTCGACGATGACCAGGCCGTCCGGACCGGTTCCTTTGCGCTTCATCTGTTCTTTTCTGTGGAAGTGGTCGACGGGCGGACGGTCAGCCGATCGGCCGCAGCGCGCTGCGGAACCGCTCGACCACGGCCGCCACGTCCTCGCGGGCGGAGAACCCGGCCGCGTACGTGTGCCCGCCGCCGCCGAGCTCGGCGCAGGCGGCCGCGACGTCCACCGCGCCCTTGGAGCGCGAGGAGCCGCGCAGGGTGCCGTCCGGGTCCTGTTTGAGCACCAGCGCGACCTCGGCCTCGGCCGGCCGGCGCACGATGTCGATCAGGCCCTCGATCTCCTCGACGGTGACGCTGAACAGCGCGAGGTCCTGGTACGGCACCCAGGTCCACACCAGGCCCAGGCCGCCGGCCGCGCCGGGCTCGTAGACGGCCCGGTCGAGCGCGGCCGCGAGCACCTTGAGGTAGCCGAAGGAGGAGGTGTCCCACAGCTGCCGGGAGATCAGGTCGTGCCGGATGCCGGTGGCCAGCAGCCGCCCGGCGAACTCATGGGTGGCGGGCGTGGTGGCCCGGTACTTGAACGAGCCGGTGTCGGTGGCGACCCCGGTGTAGAGGCAGGTGGCCAGCTCCTGGTCGAGCGGGACGCCGAGCCGGCGCAGCAGCTCGTCCACCAGCACGGCGGTGGCCGGGGCGGCCGGGGCGATCAGCTGGTGGGTGCCGAAGCCCGGGTTGGAGGCGTGGTGGTCGACGACCACCAGCACGGGCGCGGCGAAGGCCTTGTCGTGCAGCAGGCCGAGCCGGCTCTCCGCGGCCACGTCGAAGCAGAGCACCAGCTCCGGCGCGTCGGGCACCTCGGCGGCAGGCACGATCAGCTCCTGGCCGGGAAGGAAGGCCAGCGACTCGGGCACGATCTGCGGGTCGTCGCCGAAGGAGACCCGGACCTCGTGGCCGAGGCCGCGCAGCGCCAGCCCGGCCGCCAGGGCCGAGCCGAGCGCGTCACCGTCGGGGCAGATGTGGCAGATCACGTCGATCGAGCGGGCCCGCCCGATCTCCGCGACCACCTGCTGCCAGACCAGCTCGAACCCGCTCTCCTCGGCGCGCGGCGCCGGAAGCACCGCGAGGGCACCCTCCACCGCGCTGGTGGAGGACGCCCCCGTGGTTGCTCCGGCTGCCGAACCGGCGGCCGCCGGCTCACCCGCCATGACTACTCGTCCTCGTCGTCACGCTCGGACGCCGGGACCTTGTAGGGGTCGGCGTCGCCGGCGTAGGTCGCGCCCGCCGCGGTGGTGCGCACCGCGGCGTCGATGGCCCGGGCCCGGTCGAGCAGGTCGTCGATGTTCCGGGCGTTCTCCGGCAGCGCGTCCGCGACGAAGGTCAGCGACGGGGTGAAGCGCACCCCGGTCTGCTTGCCGACCTCGGAGCGGAGCACGCCCTTGGCGCTCTCCAGCGCGGCGGCCGTGGCCTCGCGCTCGGTCTCGTCACCGAAGACGGTGTAGAAGACGGTGGCCTCGCGCAGGTCGCCGGTGACCCGGGTGTCGGTGATGGTCACGAACCCCAGCCGCGGGTCCTTGATCCGCCGCTCCAGGGTCTGGGCGACGACCACCTGGATGCGGTCGGCGAGCTTGCGCGCCCTTGCGGTGTCGGTCACGTTGCCTCCTCGTGCAGTGGGCCGGGTACCCGGGCGTGCTGCCTGCCCGTCGGGGCCCAAGCCCCAAAGTACCGGCCCGCGCCCAGCCTTGTGGGCGCTCTCGGTCCTGATCTGTGTGAGAACGGCGACTCCCGCCGGTCCGTTCCGCAGACCTCATTCATCGTCGTCGTTGTGGTAGCGCCTCCTGGCGGAGAGCAGCTGAACCTCGGGGCGGCCGGCGACCAACCGCTCACAGCTGTCCAGGACCTCGGTGACGTACCCGGCTTCGCCGGAGACCACCGCCAGGCCGATCTCGGCCCTGCGGTGCAGGTCCTGGTTCCCGGTCTCGGCAGCGCACACGCTGTACTTGCGCTGCAGTTCGGCCACGATGGGCCGCACGATCGAACGCTTCTCCTTGAGCGAGTGGACGTCGCCCAGCAGCAGGTCGAAGGTGAGTGTTCCCACGAACATGTATGACAGGTCTCGCCGACCTGGAAGGCCTCGGGGACAGCCCTGAACCGGGCTGGTGTGCCGGCCCCGGAGGGGGCCGGTGCTGCTCCATCTGACTACCCCAGGACCCTACACAGCGAGACCGGGGCCGGTCGACGGGAATTCCACCCGTCGACCGGCCCCGGACACCACCCGCTTACGCGCGCGGCTTCTCGCGCATCTCGTAGGTCTCGATGACGTCGTCGACCTTGATGTCGTTGAACGACCCCAGGGTCACACCGGCCTCGAAGCCCTCGCGGACCTCGGTCGCGTCGTCCTTGAAGCGGCGCAGACCCTCGATGGTGAGGCTCTCCGCCACGACCTTGCCGTCGCGCAGCAGGCGGGCCTTGGCGTTGCGGCGGATGATGCCGTCGCGGACCAGGACACCGGCGATGTTGCCGAACTTGGAGGAGCGGAAGACCTCGCGGATCTCCGCGGCGCCGAGGCGCACCTCCTCGTACTCCGGCTTGAGCATGCCCTTGAGGGCGTTCTCGATCTCCTCGATCGCCTGGTAGATGACCGAGTAGTACCGGACGTCCACGCCTTCCTTGTCGGCCGCGGTACGCGCACGGCCTTCGGCACGCACGTTGAAGCCGATGATGATGGCGTCCGAGCCCATCGCCAGGTCCACGTCGGACTCGGTGATGGCACCCACACCGCGGTGCAGGACCCGGAGCTCGACCTCCTCGCCCACGTCCAGCTTGACGAGGGCGTCCTCGAGGGCTTCCACCGAACCGGAGACGTCACCCTTGATGATGAGGTTGAGCTGCTCGATGGAGCCGGCGGCGATGGCCTTGTCCAGGTCCTCCAGGGACACCCGGACCCGACGCTGCGCGAAGGCGGCGTTGCGGTCGCGGGCCGAGCGCTTCTCGGCGATCTGGCGGGCGGTGCGGTCCTCGTCGACGACGATGAAGCTGTCGCCGGCGCGGGGCACCGAGGTCAGACCGAGCAGCAGCACCGGGCGGGACGGGCCGGCCTCGGTGAGGCTGTTGCCGTTCTCGTCCAGCATCGCGCGGACGCGGCCGTAGGCGTCGCCCACGACGATCGAGTCGCCGACGCGGAGCGTACCGCGCTGGACGAGCACGGTCGCCATGGCGCCGCGGCCCTTGTCGAGGTGGGCCTCGATCGCAATACCCTGCGCGTCCTGGTCGGGGTTGGCCCGAAGGTCGAGCGAGGCGTCCGCGGTGAGGACCACGGCCTCCAGCAGCTGGTCGATGTGCAGACCCTGGCGCGCGGAGATGTCGACGAACATGGTGTCGCCGCCGTACTCCTCGGCCACCAGGCCGAACTCGGTCAGCTGACCGCGGACCTTGGTCGGGTCGGCGCCCTCGACGTCGATCTTGTTGACGGCGACCACGATCGGCACACCCGCGGCCTTGGCGTGGTTCAGCGCCTCGACCGTCTGCGGCATGACACCGTCGTTGGCCGCGACCACCAGGATCGCGATGTCGGTGGACTTGGCACCACGGGCACGCATGGCGGAGAACGCCTCGTGACCCGGGGTGTCGAGGAAGGTGATCGGGCGCTGCTCGCCGTTCACCTCGGTGACGACCTGGTAGGCACCGATGTGCTGGGTGATGCCACCGGCCTCGCCCGCGACCACGTTGGACTTGCGGATCGCGTCCAGCAGGCGGGTCTTACCGTGGTCGACGTGACCCATGACGGTGACGACCGGCGGGCG
>NZ_JBEYVJ010000555.1:0-3861 GCF_040643935.1 Kitasatospora sp. NPDC047058
CTCCGGCCGCGGAACCGGCCGCTTCCAGGGTGCGGTCGGTCCCGCCCCTCCCGCACCCGCAGTTGCGCCGAGCGACCACCGGCTGCGTCCGGCCGTGACGGCCCGCCGGTACCCCGGTCAGGCCGCGAGGCTCAGACCCAGGGTGACCGCGACCGGGGCGAGGTAGAGGAGCGGGAAGGGCACGGTCTTGTACGAGCGGGCCCGCACGCAGGTGACCACGGCGCCGAGGAAGTACAGGATCAGACCGACCGCGGCCGCGACGCCGAGGGCCGGGACCGCGATGCCGACGAGCAGACCGGCGGCGCCGGCGAGCTTGGCCAGCGCCAGCGGACCCCACCACGAACGCGGCACCCCGTACTCGACGAGCGGCTGGGTGACGAACCCCGCACGGCGGGCGAGGGAGACGCCGGAGAAACCGACCCACAGGGCGCTGACGACCGCGAGGACGACGCGGGCGACAGACATGACGGAACCCCGAATTCACAGAGGAGGAAGTAAAGGAGGGGCAGGGCGGACCGGCTGCGGCCCGCTGTGCTGCACCTGCTCGAACACTCCACTGACCCGCCGCCCGGACCGGATGTGACAGCCCCGCCGAAGAATTTCTTCGCCCACCCGCCCCGGGCCAGCACGCGGCGCGCGGCGCGCGGCGGCCGGTCTTCCACCCGCCCGGCCCAGAACGCGCCGTAGCCCGCGTACTGGTTGTCCGCACCGACAGGGCGGTGCTGGGGCCGGCGACCGTGCAGAAGAAGGACGGGGTGCCCCGGCTCGCCGAGCCAGGGCCGCTGGTCGTCGGTTGGCAGCCGCACGTGCGGGCGACGATAAGGCGGCCGGCCGGTTCTCAGGTGAAGGCCCACCACTGGTCGTCGCCGGGGACGGGGCTGCAGGGGTAGGCACCCAGGCGAAGACCCGGGGCGGGGTCGGGTCAAGGGCGACCTCGGCGACAGCGAGAAGGGCCGGGACATCAAACACCGCGTCGACGACGCCTTCGGGAAGGACCTGGACCACTCCTGCGACGTCAAGAGCAACTCCAAGGCGAACTGCAAGACCATCGGCGTCCTGTACCACCAGGCCGTCGAGCACTTCGGCAGCGAAGCCCGGAAGAACCGCCTCACCGACTGGCTCCGCGGGCTCGGCAGGCCCCCATCCCCCGGTAACAACCAGCCGCCCAGGAACACCACACGAGGCCGCCACCCCCGAGGTGACGGCCGACCGCCATACGCGCCCGGTATCCGCCCCGCCCCAGGCTCGGAGAAACCCCGGATCCGGTTCCAGCCCGATCCGGCGTGCCGACGCCGCCACCGACCCGCCCAGCGTGGCCGGGCCGTAGAGGTACCGGGCCCAGTCGCAGTCACCGGACCCCATCGCACCAGCGCGACCCAGCAGGTCGACCCAGGCGCAGACGCCGGCCCTCGACCTGACCGGGCCGCCATTCGCCGCTGATCCGGATCTCCACCCACCGCCAGCGTGGCTCCGCGTCTCAACCGCGCCCGGGCCCGACATCACCCTTCGATGTGCCTCGTCAAGATGGTTGTCACTTTGCCGCGCGAGCTGCCACCAAGATCATCAGGGGGCGTCGAACCTGAGGTGTGACGTCCTCTGTGCGGTGCGGACCTTAGCGGGGTTCGGGGCGGTTTCTGGTTGTCGCACGGAGAGTGAGGTTTCGGTTGGGCTTCTGTCGCGGCGTTCGCGGATACCTCTGTCGGCTGTGGGGCAATCATGGGCGTGCCTATCGTCGTCAGGGGGGACAGTTCGATGACCGCGTTAGAGGATCTTGCCGCAACAGTGGTTCAGGTCCTGGCTGCTGCAGCGACTGGAGCGGGCACGGGTGCCGCCGCGATCGTCGGCGACCTGGTCCGTACTCGCCTTGCGGGATCCGGGCAGGGCCAGGCCGTCGCCGAGTTCGAGGCCGCCCCGCAGGATCCGGCGGCGCAGGCCGTGCTCCACGCCGCGCTGGTTACGGTCTTCACCGCCGACCAGCCGTTCGTGGTCCAGGTCACCGCCTCCCTGCCGCCCACGACATCCGTTCCCGTCGCCCGAGTGGTCCCAGCGCAGTCCAACTCGGGCGAGGGCATCACGGTCCAGGGCAACCAGAACAAGGTGAAGGGCAACTTCGCCGGCCGGGACCAGTTCATCACCAACGTCCGCAACGGCGACGTCAAGACGCTGGCCGTCCTGATCCTGGTCGCCCTCGTGGCGGCCGCGGCGTACGGGGGGCGTCAGCTGACGGCCGCCCCCGCTCCCGCCGTTGTGCCGGCGCTGCCCCGGATCGCGTGGGAGGCCGGACCGGACGAGGTCGGTTCCCCACGAGGGGTCGTCGGCACAGTGGCGATCTTCGCGACCGAGGACAGCGTCGGGGGAAGGGACTCCGGCACGGGCAAGGTGCTGTGGACCTACCGTGACGGCGAGCGCCGGAACCGGCTTTACTCCACCCTGGACCGTGCCACCGAGACGGTCCTGGTTCAGGGCAGCGGGAGCGTCAAGGCGCTCAACCCGGCGACGGGTGACGCCATCTGGACCTACAGCATCGTCGATGGGAGCGGGACGACGGGCGGCGGTGCAGACATGGACCTCGTCGGCGGGACCGTCTACGTCTGCGGGTTCGACACGGTGGCCGCGCTCGTGGCCGCGACCGGTCAGGTGCTGTGGACCTGGAGGCAGCCCGGCCCCCTGCCGGACATCGACTCCGTCGAAACCGACGGTCGGACCGTCATCGCCCGCACCACGGTTGGCGGCCACGCGACCTTCTTCGCCCTCGACGCCGAGAAGGGCGGCGATCTCTGGAGCGAGACGACCCCGAGTATGGCCGACACCGTAACGGTCGTCGATGGGACCGTCTTCCTGCCCGCTGAGAGCGGCGGAACCGAGATACGGACCGCGGCTACCAACACCAAACGGTGGCAGACACGGGCGAGGACCACGTGATCGTTGTCGACGGTGTCGCGGTCATCTTCGACCTCGATCACACCGAGGGCTACGCGCTGGACACCGGCAAACTGCTGTGGAGCCACGCGCAGGCCCTCATGAACTGGTTTCCTCCGGTCAGCGGCAACCTGCTGGTCACCAACGACCGGCGCACCAGCAAGGAGGCCGTGGCCCTCGACGTCCACTCCGGAACGGTCGCCTGGCGCCGCCCCGGAGCCGTCATAGGGTCAGCCCAAGGAACACCCCTCATCCAGGACGACGCCCACGTCCTCCACGGCCTCGACCGCACGACCGGGGCCGACCTCTGGTCGCTTCCTCTACCCGAACCGGTCTATCCCGCGAAGAGGGACACCGGCATCAGCACCCTTCTGACCACGTTCAGGCTAGACCCGGCGAACCCCTCCAAGGCCATCAACCTGCGCTCCTACGCGATCGACATGCCATCCACCCCATAGCCCACCTCGGACCAGCACCCATCGTCAACAGAGCACGCCGTCAGCACGGTCTTCGACGAGCTGCCGTTGCGGCTGTTGCCCGAGCCGCGGCCGGCCGGGTCGTGCTTCTCGTAGCCCAGGTGCCCGGTCATCTCCGCGTCCAGCGCCCGCTCCAGCACCGCCCGGTGGCCTGGGTCAGCAGCCCGCCCTCGCCCAGCAGAGCCGCCCCCGAGGCGTCCGCGCGGTCCATCAACCGCTCGACGACCTCGTCCACCAACCGCTCATCGACCGGCCCGACGACCGGCCCTTCCTTCTCGCCCATGCCCGTCCGTTCCGGCCGGCCAGAGCCCTCAACCGGGCCCCGGCCAGCCTCCCAGCTCACGGACTTGCACGAACTATCCGACACGCTCCTTGGCCGTGGGCTGTGTCTTCTGGTTGTAGATCTCCTTGCCGTCCGCGTTGTAGGCGTGGACGTAGGGGGCCGGGGGGAAGGGGTTCGCGTTGT
>NZ_JBEYVJ010000556.1:0-3848 GCF_040643935.1 Kitasatospora sp. NPDC047058
TCGTCGACAAGCCGGAGGGCATCACCTCGCACGGGGTGGTCGCCAAGCTCCGGTGGCTGGCCGGGACGCGGAAGGTCGGCCACGCCGGCACGCTCCGCCGGCCGCCGCGACGGCGAGGGCCAGGCCGGTCACCGCCAGGTAGGCCGCCGGGGCGCCGAACAGCGCGAACCACGCCGCCCGGCCCCGTCCGGCGCCGGGCCCTTCCTTCGCCCCTGCTGAACCGGCCGTCCCGCCGGCCGCGGGGCCGAACGCCGTTGCGACGCGCACCAGTTCGGCGGGTGCGACGGTGGCCGCCAGCACCAGGCACTCAAGGGAGCGGGTGTGGGACCACATGGGTCACACCCCCATGGCTCAGCATCCGCGGGTGGCCCTTCGGAGGGAACCCGGGCAGGCACATGCTCAGCAGCTCCGGGATCACCGCCCGCACCACCCGCCACGGCGTGTCGGCCAGCTCCGGCGGCGTGATGTCCAGGTAGCCCGCCCACTCGCTGACGCCGGCGAGCTCGGCCAGCAGCCGGCGGATCGCCGACCCGTCGTCGGCCGCGTAGCCGGGCAGACCGGCGAAGTCCACGCGCCCGGCCGTCCTGCTCTCCACCGCGGCCAGCTTGCGCTCGGCGTCCCCGGGCGCGGCGAAGTACAGCACATTGGTGTCCAGGTCGGTGTACGCCGAACTCGCCTGCGCGAAATGCACGTTGGGCAGGTCGAAGACGGTGCTGAACATGCCGATGCCGAGGATCGCGGTCGCCTCGGCGGCCCCGCGCAGCAGCGCCTGCCGCGGCTGCGGGTCCGCCTGCAGCCCGAAGGCGATGTACGGCAGCCTGCCGTCCCGGCGGACCAGCGTCACCCCGATGTTCGGCAACGGCAGGTCCGGCCGGGTGAGGTAGCTCGCCCGCACCTCGTACGGTCCGTCCGGCGCCAGCCCGGCCGCCGCGAGCAGCTCCCGGCCGTCCTCGTCGAGGTCGATCAGCGGCGCCGCGGCCCCGGTGTACCAGTTGAGGACGAAGGCGTCGATCTGGACGGCCTCGACGAGCGCCCCGAGCAGCGCCTTGTCCAACGACACGTGGGCCGCCGTCCCGGTGGAGAAGGACGGGGTGAACAGTTTGTCGCCGGCCCGGGCGTCGCTGCGGAAGCCGAGGAACACCAGCTGCGCGGGAAGGTAGACCTCCTCCCCGGGCCGGGTCAGCGACGGGCAGGCGATCCACGCGATGACGTCGTCCTCGGTGGGGAGCTCGGGCGAGTAGCGGTGCATCATCCGGGCGAGCAGCCGCTGCTGCTCGGCGTCGAAGATGCCCAGCAGCTCCAGCGGCAGGCAGCGGTGCCGGGACGACAGTGCACGGTAGGAGGCGTGCTCGATCCGGTCCGCGAACAGCGGCATCGCCATGATCGCCGCGTACCGCTCCACCGACTCGCCGGTGAGCCGGGTCACCGCCTCCTCGTTGGTGGACCCGTAGCCGGCGAGGTGGTACTGCATCTGCAGGTGCGGGTCGCCCAGCGCCAGGCGGTGGTACTGCGGCATCGCCGCGGTGGCCGACCGGAGGTACGGCTCGCCGTCGATCGCGGCGACCGAGACCAGCATGCCCGGCAGGATCCCGCCCTGGTTGCCGCCGATCCGGCCGTACCGGGCGAGCGCCTCGGCCATCCCCGGATGGCCGCGGGTCGGGATGCCGCTCATCGGCCCCCTCCGAGCGCCTCGCGGACGTGGCGGTCGACGACGACCCGGCTGCTGAAGTTGATCTCGCGCACGATGTCCCGGGCCACGTGACCGCAGGCCGGACACGTCCCGATGCGCAGCACGTCCTGCGCCTGCATCTCGTACGTCGGCAGGTAGACGCTCAGCGCCCGGCCGAGGAACCGCGAGGTCCCGAGCGAGCGCAGCAGCACGGCCTCGTTCACCAGGTGCGCGCAGATCAGCGACTCCACGCCGTTGGCCCGGCCGGTGCCGCCGGACGCGCCGGCCCCGACGAAGGCGTGGTAGCCGATGTGGTCCTCCAGGCGTGCGAGCGAGCGCTGTTCGAAGCACTCCAGGCAGCCGGTGCGCGGGCTCTCGGCACCGACGACCGTCGCGAACGGCCCTTCGACCAGCCCGACCACCACCGGCTTCTCCAGGTGGCAGACCAGCCGGTTGAGGTTGCGCAGGGTCAGGATCGAGGCCTGGCCGAGGTGGACGACGAGCGAGTCGCAGTGCCCGACGGCCGCACTCAGCCGCTTCAGCGCGTCCGCGGCGGCCAGACCGCCCATCCCGGAGGTCAGGTCGGCGCTGCGCAGCCCGTCCAGGAAGTCGGCCGGAAGCGGCTCCAGCGGCACGCCGAGGGCCTCCGCCTGGGCGGCGAGGTAGGCGGCGGCGCTGGGCGAATCGGCGGCGAAGCCGACCGTCGCGTCGACGGACTCGCCGGCGCCGTACAGGTCCAGGTTGCCCAGCAGGGCCCGGGCCATCTCCGCGCCGTGCTCGGACGGGCGGTCGTGGGCGAGGAAACCGGCCTGCCGCAGCTCGTTGACGGCCAGCCGGAGGTTGGCCCGCTCCACCGGCGTCAGGTCGACGGCCTCCGCGAACGACCCGTCGGCCGGCTTGCCGGCGGCCAGCGTCTCGAACAGCCCGGTCATCGCGGTCCGGACCGCGGGGGACTCCGCCCGCAGGTCGACGTTGACCTCGGAGAAGTTCCAGATGCCCCAGCGCAGCCGGATGACCCCCGGCTCGACGGCCAGGAGCCGGACGGACGTCGCCAGGACGATCCCCGGCTCGGACGGTGCGACGGTCATGGATCAGGCCTCTCCGTGTCCGAGGAGCGTCAGGTGGACGACATGGCGCGACGTGCCGTCGCAGCCGAGCGTCTTTTCTAGGGTCTGCTTGTCGTACCCGCCCTGGTCGCACCCGATCATGCCGAGCGCGGTCCGGGCCAGGTGGACGTTCTGGGAGATCCCGCCGACCTCGATCAGGGCGAAGACCAGCCCGCTGTCGCCGTACTTCTGCGAGTTGGCGTACAGGTCGTAGACGTAGACCAGCGCGAAGGCGACCTTGTCCAGCTCGACGTCCGCCGTGAACAGCTGCCGGCCCAGGTCGACCGGGGACGGCGTCGCGGTGAGCGGCCGCAGCGTGTGACTGTGCGGCTGGTACTCGTACCCGCCCGGCGCCAGCCCCTTCACGTGCTGGGCGAGCACCGCGAGCCGCACCGGGTAGAGGCCGCCGCCGGAGGGGGCGTTGCGCAGCGCCACCGCGGCGTCGCCGTCCTGGGCGGTGGGCACCGGCAGACTCCCCGAGACGCCCTGCGCGTGCCACAGGACGGTCGCCAACTCGTCCAGGGCGGCGGGCTTTCCGGAGAAACCCCGCCCGCTGCGCCGCGCGGCCACCGCGGTGGTGAGGCCGGCACGCAGCCGCCGGTGCCCGGGCAGGGCGACCGCCCCGTCCAGCCGTTCCTGGAGGTCGCTGTGCGCGCTGGAGAGGACGGCGTCGTGGCCGTAGAACCGCGAGACCCCCAGCTGCATGCCGAGATCCCGGCCGCTGCGGCGGTGGTTGAGCAGCAGCTCCTCGCCCACGAAGCCGTGCACGGCCGGACTCCACCGGCCCCGCACCACCGACTCCGGTGCCCGTACCACCGTCGTCGCGCTGTACATCGACACGGAGGTGTGCTGTTGCCCGAACGCCGCCACGGTGGACACGTGGGCGTTGCGGCCCAGGTAGTCGGAGACGGCCTCTTCGGAGTCCTTCAGTGACATCTCGGCCTTTCGCTCGACGAGGGGTGCGGGCTGTGCGGCGTACGGGCGGTGCGGGAGTTCGGCGGCGATGCGCTCGGCCCCGGCGGGGTTGGTGTAGCGCAGTGCCCACCCGAGGCGGTCGTCGGCCACCTGCGAGA
>NZ_JBEYVJ010000557.1:0-3833 GCF_040643935.1 Kitasatospora sp. NPDC047058
CGCCGGTGAGGACGCCGGCGACCACCGAGGCACCGGCCCGGGAGCCGGTCAGCAAGTCGTCGGCGGGGCCCGCGAGGGCGGTCATCGGACGGTGCGGCCGGTCTGCCGGCCGAGCTGCTTGGCGGCGTCCTGCAGCGCGGCGGCCGGGTCGGCGCCCTTGAGGAAGACCTGGACCTGGGCGTCGCTGGCGAGCTTGAGGGCGCGGGCGAAGTCGCCGGAGTAGTTGGTGGCGTCGGCGCCCTCGCCGAGCAGGTCGACGAAGGTCTTGAGGCCCGGCTGCCCGCCGTAGAAGGCGTTGGGCGCGGTGTACATCGGGTCGGTGTAGGCCGCGGTGAGGGCGGGGAAGACGCCGCCGGAGGTGAACATGGCGTTGACCGAGGCCGGGCGGGTGAGCGCGTACTCGACGAACTTCCAGGCGGCGACGCGGCGCGGGCTGGAGGCGGCGACGGCCAGGTGGGTGGAGTTGACGATGGCGGTGCGCCGGCCGCCGGGGGTGACGGCCGGGGGCTTGGCGATGCGCCAGTTGCCGTTCTGGTCGGGGAGTTTGGTCTCCAGGTAGTGCACGGCCCAGGCCGCGAGCGGTCCGGTGGCGATCTTGCCGCCCTTCAGCAGGTTGATCCAGCCGTGGCCGCCGGCCGCGTCGGCGATCAGGCCGGCGTCGTTGAGGCGCTTCTGGACGGTCATCGCGCGGACGGACTCGGCGGTGCCGAGGGTGATGTCGCCCTTGAGGTCGAAGTAGAAGGCGCCCTGTTGCTGCATCAGCGCCTGGAGGAAGTCGAGGTCGGGCGAGGGGGTGGCGGGCTTGTTGATGCCGAGCAGGCCGACGCCCGGGTTGGCCGCCTTGAAGCGGTCGGCGACGGCGAGCACGTCGTCCCAGGTCTGGAAGGCGGCCGGGTCGATGCCGGCCTTGTCGAACATGTCCTTGCGGTAGAAGAAGCCGAGCGCGTTCACCTCCCAGGGCAGTGCGTAGGCGTGGCCGTCCTTGCCGGTGACGACGGGCCAGAGGCCCTGGGCGAACTTGTCCTTGTGCGCGTCGGCGCCGAGGGCGGAGAGGTCGGCCAGGCCGCCGGGGAACTTCTCCAGGTAGCCGGGCAGGTAGTCGCAGCCGATGTGGAGGACGTCGGCGAGGCCCTGGCCGCCGGCCGCCAGGCCGACGGTGATCTTGTCCCAGATCGCGGGGTTGCCGACGTCCTGGACGTCGACCTTGATCCCGGGGTTGTCCTTCTCGAAGGCGGGGACGACGCCGCGCAGGGCCTCGGCGGCGGTGGTCCAGGACCAGACGGTGACCGTGCCGGTGGCGGCGTCGCCGCCCTGGGCGGTGTCGCCGCCCGAGCCGGCGCAGGCGGACAGGACGCCGCCGCCGGCGACGGCCAGCAGGCCGGCTCCGGAGGCGCGGAGCAGGTCGCGACGGGAAAGGTGTGACATTGCATTCCTCTCTGAGGGGTGGCCCGGGTCGGGGGTTCAGGGGGTTCCGTTCCGGGGGCGGCGCTACGGGGGTGGGCGTTGCGTGCGGGTGCGGGTGGGCGTTGCGTGCGGGTGCGGGTCAGCGAGTGCGCGTTGCGTGCGGGTGTGCGTCAGCAGGTGCGGGCCGCGGCGCGCAGGGCCTCGGCCAGCCGGGAGGCGGTCTCCGGCCTCGTGGTGGCATGCGGGGAGAGCCGGATCCAGTCGCAGCGCCGGGTGGTGGCCAGACCCGCCCGGGTCAGCACGTCATGGACGGCCTGCGGGTCGGCGCCGGGCAGCCGGAACCGGGCGATCCCGCTCCCGCCGGGGCCGGGGCCGCCGGCGGTCTCGGCCCCGGCCGCGCGGGCGGCGTCGAGCAGGGTGCCGAGCGCCTCACCGGCGAGGGCCTCGATCCGCCCGATCCCGACGTCGCGGACCAGCGCGAGCCCCGCGCCCAGCGCGGCGACGGCCGGACCGTCCGGATTGGTGAGGGTGTGGGCGACGGCGCCCGGCCGGGCGGGGCGCGGGTGCTCGGGCGCGTCGATCGGGTCGACGACGCCCGACCAGCCGCCGAGTCCGGGGCCGAGCAGCCCGGCCACCCGGTCGCGGACCAGCAGGAGCGCGGCACCCCAGCCGGACCGCAGCCACTTCTGGCCGCCGGCGGCGAGCACGTCCGCCGCGTCGGCGTCGAAGTCCACCGCGCCCAGCGCCTGGACCGCGTCCACCACCAGCACCCGCTCCGGCCCGATCAGCTCCTTGATCGCGGCCAGCGGCGCGCGGAACCCGGTGGCGCTGTCCACCGCGCACACCGAGACCGCGCGGACCCGCTCGTCCAGCCCGGCCCGGACGGCCTCGACGGTGACCGGGCCGTCCAGCAGCCGGACCGCCAGACCGCCGTGGCCGGCCGCCCGCAGCCACGGGTAGACGGCACCGGGGAAGTCCGCCCGGCTCACCAGCACGGTGCTCCCGGCGGGCGCGGCCGCGAAGGCGTGGGCGGCGGCGAACATGCCGTGCGAGGTGGAGCTGACGAAGGCGGTCTCGTGCGGTGCGCAGCCGAGCAGCGCCCCTGCCGTCCGGGCCGTCTCCCCCGCCGCGGCGTCCAGGGCCTCCAGCGCGGACCAGCCCTGCGTCCGGAGCACCGCCGCGGATCCGGCCAGCACCTCCTGCACCGCGGCCGACACCGGGCCGAAGCGCGCGAAGTCGAGGTACCCGGCCGGTTCGTCGAACTGCCGGAGGTACTCCGGGACCGTGCGCACCGCCATGACACCCGCCCTCTCTCTCGATCGATCGCGATTTGAACGTTCAAATCCACAAAACCCAGCAGAACCGAACAGGTCTGGCGGGGATGGGTGACAGCAAACGCTCGCCCGGGCGGCGCCGTCAAGACCTCTGCACGCCGCCGGCCCGCCCCGAGACCCTTCCGTTACCGAGGCGGCGGACCGGACCTCCGCCGGCCCGGCCCCTGACGACGGTGTGTCAGGCTGTCCACCCGACCTACCGGAGGGGATCACCACCATGCACCGCCCGAGCCGACCCGAGGACCTCGACCCCGCCGCCCGCGTCTGGGCACGCGCCGTCACCTTCGCCCTGCTCCAGGCCGCCCAGGGCGACACCGAGGGCTACTGGCTGGACGACGACGGCGTCTGGTGCGACGCCACCGCCGGCTCCTACTGGTGGCGCGTCACCGAGGTGGCCGACGGCCGGCTGGTGTTCTGCGGGCAGGACTCCGACGGCAGCGAGACTCATCTCGACGGCCGCCAGATCGACTTCCTGGCCGGCGGGCCGGACTGGCTTCCCTGGGACCAGCTGCACGAGGACGCCCGCGGCAACCTGTTCGGCTTCGTCTACTGGTCGGACGGCGACGGCTGGCAGCGCATCCCGTACCCCGACGCCCTGGACGACGACGGGCTGTCCGGGGCCGCCCTCTGGCTGGGCTCCGCCGAAGAGTTCGCCGACGAGGCGTCCTGCATCGCCGACGTCCGGCGCGCCGACCTGCCCGGGTTCACCGCCGCCCTCGACCGCTTCGTCCACCGCGCCGAGGCCCGCACCGTCGACGCCGCCCTGGTGGCCGAACTGCTGGCGGCGGCCGGCCCCGGCGGCGAGGACCGGGAGCAGCTGCAGCCCGGCGCGGCCCTGGAGGTCGCCGTCCGCGCCGGCCTCACCCGGGCCACGGCCCGGGGCTGACCGGCCACGTCCGGCCCACGCCGCCCCCTCCGGGGCCCGGAGGGGCGCGGGCCGGACACGCCCTATCGTGGGCCCATGCTCTTCGGTGACGCCCTGACGGCACGACTCCGGGCGCTCGCCACCCGGGTCCCCTTCGACCTCGCGATCCGCCCCGCCCAGACGTCCCGCTCCGGCGAGTCCACGTCCGTCCGCGGGTGCCGCGGCTNCCC
>NZ_JBEYVJ010000558.1:0-3740 GCF_040643935.1 Kitasatospora sp. NPDC047058
GTGATGCCGTACACGATTGCCTCCCCGTACGGGGACGACGACCCGGTTGCCGGGGCCCCCTTCACTGCCGGCCGGGCCACCGTCGACTACCTGGGCCGCCGGCTGGTGCACGGAGCGGCCGCGGGGCCGACCGCACGGCTGGAGCTGCGGCTGCTGCTCGGCAGCGCGCTGGCGGCCCGGTCGGCGGTGGTCCGGCGGCCGTTCGCCGAGGTGCTGGCGGTGCCGGTCGCCGAGCCCGTGGCGGACGCCGTGCGGTGCGAGCTGCTGGACACCGTGCTGGCCACCGAGGGCGACCCGGAGGTGCTCACCGCCGTGGTCGAGCGGCTGGCCGGGCACTGCGCGGCCGAGCGGCCGGCCCGGGCCCGGACGGTGCTGGCCCGCGCGGCGGCCGGCCTGCCGGACGCGGACGCGCTGCTGGTGCGCTGTGCCGGCCGCTCGGCGGAGTTCGCGCTGCTGCTGGCGCAGTGGCCGGACGGCGGCTGGCCGGTCCCGCCCGGCGGGCCCCGACTGGACCGGATGCGGGAGCTGACGGCGGCCGGGCGCGACCCGCAGGACGCCGCGGCGGAGGCCGGACGCGGGCCGGAGCGGGCGGCGGAGGGGCGTGAGACCGGGCACACCCCGGGGCCCGGAAGGGGGCCCGGGGCGGCGGACGAGAACGATCGAGGGGCCGTTCGCACACCGGCCGGAGCGGCCCCGCCCCCGGTGGTGCGCGCAACCCGCCTTCCGGTGCCGAAGCAGGGGCAGGCGCATGGCACGCTATAGGGGTTCGGGTTTTGAGCGTTTGAGCGTACAGAAGGTACGCGCCGTA
The DNA here is from genome assembly GCF_040643935.1 of Kitasatospora sp. NPDC047058. Classification (NCBI taxonomy): domain Bacteria; kingdom Bacillati; phylum Actinomycetota; class Actinomycetes; order Kitasatosporales; family Streptomycetaceae; genus Kitasatospora; species Kitasatospora sp. NPDC047058. Next base: position 809 of record NZ_JBEYVJ010000558.1, read on the forward strand.
CGGAACAAGGAGCGGTCAGGGTGCAGCGCTGGCGTGGCCTGGAGGAGATCCCCGGTGACTGGGGACGCAGCGTCGTCACCATCGGCTCGTTCGACGGTGTGCACCGCGGACACCAGCTGATCATCAACCGGGTGGTCGAGCGCGCCCGTGAACTCGGCGTCCGCTCGGTCGTCGTGACCTTCGACCCGCACCCCAGCGAGGTGGTCCGCCCCGGCAGCCACCCGCCGCTGCTCGCCCCGCAGCCGCGCCGTGCCGAGCTGATCGAGGCGCTCGGCGTGGACGCCGTGCTGGTGCTGCCGTTCACCGCGGAGTTCTCGCAGGAGTCCCCGGAGACCTTCTTCCGGCAGGTGCTGGTGGACGCGCTGCACGCGTGCCTGGTCATCGAGGGGCCGAACTTCCGCTTCGGGCACCGTGCGGCCGGCGACGTCGAGCTGCTCACCCGGCTGGGCCGGGCGGCCGACTGCGGCGTCGAGGTGGTCGACCTCCAGGTGCGCGGGACGGCCGGGGACGGCGAGCCGTTCTCGTCCACGCTGACCCGGCGGCTGGTCGCGGCCGGCGACGTCGCCGGGGCCGGCGAGGTGCTGGGCCGCCCGCACCGGGTCGAGGGCATCGTGGTGCGCGGTGCGCAGCGCGGCCGTGAGCTGGGCTACCCGACCGCCAACGTGGAGACCGTCCCGCACAGCGCGATCCCGGCGGACGGCGTCTACGCGGGCTGGCTGACGGCGGACGGCGAGCGGATGCCGGCCGCGATCTCGGTCGGCACCAACCCGACCTTCGACGGCACCGCCCGCACCGTCGAGGCCTACGCCATCGACCGGGTCGGCCTGGACCTGTACGGGCTGCACGTCGCCGTGGACTTCCTGGCCTACCTGCGCGGGATGGAGAAGTTCGACTCCATCGAGGCGCTGCTGGACCGGATGGCCGACGACGTGAAGCAGGCCCGTGAGCTGACCGACGCCGGCTGACACCGCCTGACGCGGAAGGGCCCGCCGGCCGTCTCGGAACCGAGAACGGCCGGCGGGCCCTCTTCCGTGCCTGCTACTGCTGCTGGGGCGGCTGCGGCTGCGGGTAGCCGTACCCGGCGGGCGGCTGCGTACCCGGCTGGGGCTGGGCCTGCGGGTAGCCGTACCCGGCCGGCGGCTGGGGCTGCTGCTGCCAGTCCTGCTGCGGCGGCTGCGCCCCGGGCTGCGGCTGGGCCTGCGGGTAGCCGTAGCCGGGCGGGGGCGGCGGGGCCTGCCCCGGCTGCGGGGCCCACGGCGCGCCGGGCGCCGGCTGGCCGCCCGGGTAGCCGCCCTGGCCGGGCTGCTGGGCCTGCTGCGGGTAGGGCTGCTGCTGGCCCTGCTGCGGGTAGCCCGGCTGCTGCGGGTCGTACGGCTGGCCCGGGTACGGCGCCGCGGCCTGCACGGGCTGCTGGGCCTGCTGCTGCCAGCCGGACTGCTGGGCGGCCTGCTGGGCCCGGATGATGTCCTCGCCGACCAGGGTGGCCAGGTCGAAGTACGCCTCGCGGACCTTGGGCCGCATCATGTCGAGGTTGACCTCGGCGCCGGCCGCCAGGCTCTCGTCGAAGGGCACCACGACGACGCCGCGGCAGCGGGTCTGGAAGTGCGCGACGATGTCCTCGACCTTGATCATCTTGCTGGTCTCGCGGACCCCGGAGACCACCGTGATGCTGCGCTGCACCAGGTCGGCGTAGCCGTGCGCGGACAGCCAGTCCAGCGTGGTGGAGGCCGAGGAGGCGCCGTCCACGCTGGGGGTGGAGACGATGATCAGCTGGTCGGCGAGGTCCAGCACCCCGCGCATCGCGCTGTACAGCAGGCCGGTCCCGGAGTCGGTCAGGATGATCGGGTACTGGCGGCCCAGCACGTCGATCACCTGGCGGTAGTCCGAGTCGTTGAAGGTGGTCGAGACGGCCGGGTCGACGTCGTTCGCCAGGATCTCCAGGCCCGAGTGCAGGTCCTGCGAGGTGAACTGGCGGATGTCCATGTAGCTGCGCAGGTGCGGGATGGCCGTCACCAGGTCGCGGATGGTCGCGCCGGTCTGGCGCTTGACCCGGCGGCCGAGGGTTCCGGCGTCCGGGTTGGCGTCGATCGCGATCACCTTGTCCTGGCGCTCGCTGGCCAGGGTCGCGCCGAGCGCGGTGGTGGTCGTGGTCTTGCCGACGCCGCCCTTGAGGCTGATCACCGCGATCCGGTAGCAGCTCAGCACCGGGGTGCGGATGACCTCCAGCTTGCGGGACTTCTCGGCCGCGGCGGCCTTCCCGCCGAACTGGAACCGCGGCTGCTGACGCTGCTGCTTCGGCTGGCTGCGCAGCAGCCGGTCCGAAGACAGCTCGACGGCGGCGGTGTAGCCGAGCGGCGCGCCGTGCGCGGTCTGCTGCGGGGCGGCGGCCTGCTGGAACGCGGCCGGCGCCTGGGCCTGCGGGGCCTGCTGCTGCCACGGCTGCGCGGGGCCGGGCTGCGGGGCCTGCTGGTAGGGCTGCGGCTGGGCCTGCTGAGGGTCCTGCGCGGCCGGCGGCTGCTGGTAGGCGTTCGGCTGCGGCCAGCCGGCCTGTCGCGGGTCGACCGGTGCGGCCTGCGGGCCGGGCGCCTGTGGTGCCGCGGCCTGCTGGGTCCAGGCCGGGGCCTGCGGGTCCTGCGGCTGGGCGGGCTGCGGGTACGCCTGCGGGTCCAGCGGCTGCCCGGGCTGCGGGTACGCCTGCGGGGCGTGCGGCTGGGCGGCCTGCTGCGGGTCCGCGTAGGGCTGGGGCTGCTGCGGGTCCGGGTAGGGCTGGGCGGCCTGCTGCGGGTCGGTGTAGGGCTGCGGCTGCTGCGGCTCCGGGTACGCCTGGGCCTGCTGCGGCACCGGACCGGGCTGCTGCTGCGCCGTCGGGTCGGCCGGCGGCCAGGGCTGGGCCGCGGCCTGCGGCTGCTCCGGAGCGGCCACCGGCGCGGGC
>NZ_JBEYVJ010000559.1:0-3729 GCF_040643935.1 Kitasatospora sp. NPDC047058
GTGGTGGCGGGCGCCGGAGCGTGGCTGGTGTCGGGCCGGTCGGCCGAGGGCCTGACGGCTCAGGCGGAGCGGCTCGCCGGCTGGGCGGCCGCGCGGCCGGAGCTCGGGCCGGAGGACGTCGCCTGGTCGCTGGCGACCACGCGGTCGGCGTTCGAGCACCGGGCCGTGGTGGTGGGCACCGACGGCGGTGAGCTGCTGGCCGGGCTGCAGAGCCTGGCCGCCGGGGTGCCCAGTGGTGCCGTCGTCTCGGGTGTGGCGCGGCCGGGTGCGCGGACGGTGTTCGCGTTCGCGGGTCAGGGTTCGCAGTGGGTCGGGATGGGCCGGGAGTTGGCGCAGGTCAGCCCGGTGTTCGCGGCGCGGCTGGCGGAGTGTGCGCAGGCGTTGGCGCGGTTCGTGGACTGGTCGCTGGACGAGGTGCTCACCGGTGCCGAGGGCGCGCCGGAGATGAAGGCGGCGGACGTCGTCCAGCCCGCCCTGTGGGCCGTGATGGTCTCGCTGGCGGCCGTCTGGGAGGCCGCCGGGGTGGCTCCCGCCGCTGTGGTGGGCCACTCGCAGGGTGAGATCGCCGCGGCCACGGTTGCCGGAATGCTCAGCATCGAGGACGGCGCCCGGGTGGTGGCGCTGCGCTCGCAGTCGCTGAAGGTCCTCGCCGGTCTCGGCGGCATGCTCTCCGTGAGCCGGCCCGCCGCCGTCGTCGAGGAGCGCATCGCCCGCTTCGGCGAGCGTCTCTCCCTGGCCGCGGTCAACGGCCCCTCGGCCGTGGTGGTTTCGGGTGATCCGGAGGGCCTGGAGGAGCTGAAGGCGGAGTTCGAGGCGGAGGGCGTGCGCGCCCGGATGGTCGCCGTCGACTACGCCTCGCACTCCGCCCAGGTCGAGCGCCTCGAAGCCGAGATCACCTCCGTGCTCGCCGGGATCACCCCGCGGCACGGCCGCGTTCCGATGGTCTCCGCCATGACCGGCGAGACGCTGACGGGCGAGGAGCTGGACGCCGCCTACTGGTACCAGAGCCTGCGCGCGACCGTGCACTTCGACCGCGCCGTCCGCACCCTCGCCGGCCAGGGCCACCAGGTCTTCGTGGAGGTGACCCCGCACCCGGTGCTGATGGGGGCGATGAACGACACCCTGGAAGAGGTCGCCCAGGAGGCGGGCCCGGGCATCGTGCCGGCCGCCGTCTGCGGCACCCTGCGCCGCGACGAGGACGGCGCCGCCCGCCTGGTCACCTCGCTCGCCGAGGCCTTCGTCCACGGTGCGCCCGTGGACTGGAGTGCCGTCCTCCCGGCCGGCGAGCGGATCGAGCTGCCGACCTACGCCTTCCGGCACGAGCGCTACTGGCCGCAGGGGATGCTCCCCCTGTCGCTGGCGGGCGCCGGCCAGGACGCGGCGTCGCTCGGCCTGGGCGCGGTGGACCACCCGCTGCTCGGCGCGGCCGTCGAGCTGGCCGGCGGCACCGGCCTGGTCTGCACCGGGCGGCTGTCGCTGCGCACGCACCCGTGGCTGGCCGACCACACCGTGGGCGGGGCGGTGCTCCTGCCGGGCACCGGCTTCGTCGAGCTGGTGGTCCGCGCCGGCGACCAGGCCGGCTGCGGCCTGCTGGAGGAGCTGACGCTGCAGGCACCGCTGGTGCTGCCCGCCGACGGCTCCGGCGTCCAGGTCCAGGTCGTCGTCGCCGACGCCGACGCGGACGGACGCCGGACGGTCGAGGTGTTCTCGCGCCCCGACGCGGCCGACCTGCAGCAGGCCTGGGTGCAGCACGCGAGCGGCGTGGTGGCCCCGGCCCCGCTGGACGGGCGGACGCCGGAAGAGCTGGCGGTCTGGCCGCCGGAGGGCGCGACCGCGCTCGACGTCGACGAGGTGTACGCCGTCCGGCTGGCCGAGGTGTACGGGCCGGCGTTCCACGGCCTGCGCGCCGCCTGGCGCCGCGGGGACGACGTGTTCGCCGAGGTGGCGCTCCCCGAGTCGGTGGCACGGGAGGCGGGTGCGTTCGGCCTGCACCCGGCGCTGCTCGACGCGGCCCTGCACGCCGCGCTGCTGGAGGGCACGCCCCTGGCGGACTCGGACGGCGAGCCGGGCGAGGTCCGGATGCCGTTCGCCTGGACGGGCGTCGAGCTGCACGCGAGCGGCGCCTCCGTGCTGCGGGCCCGGCTGCGGCGGGACGCGCGGGGCGGTCTGGCGCTGACCGCCGTGGACCCCGCCGGGGCACCGGTGGTGTCGGTGGAGTCGCTGGTCAGCCGTCCGGTGTCGGCCGCCCAGCTACGGGCCGCCGACAGCGGGGTGACGGACGTGCTGTTCGTCGAGGAGTGGGCGCCGGTGGCCGGGGCCCCCGCCCCGGCCGGGACCTGGGCGCTGGTCGGCGACGACCGGTTCGGCGTGGTCGAGGGGCTGGCGGCCGCCGGCGTGCCGGTCCGGTCGTTCGCCGACCTGGCCGGGGTGGCCGCGGCCGCGGAGGCGGGCGAGGCCGCCCCGGACGTGGTGCTGGTCTGCGTCGGTGCGACCCCCGCACCGCCCGGGACGCCGACGGAGGCCGGGACCCCGGCGGCCGAGGCGGTCCCGGAGGCCGCCCGCCGGCTCGCCGCCGAGGCGCTGGCCCTGGCCCAGCAGTGGCTGGACGAACCGCGGCTGGAGTCCGCGCAGCTGGTGGTCGTCACCCGCGGCGGCGCGGCCGCCGCGAACGGCGAGGCCGTGGAGGACCTGGCCGCCGCCGCGGTCCGCGGCCTGCTGCGCTCGGCGCAGGCGGAGAACCCCGGTCGGCTGGTCCTGGTCGACCTTCCCGCCGCCGGTGCCGCCGCTGGTGCCGGTGCAGGCACGCAGATCGCCGTGCTCCCGGCGGTCCTCGCCGCCGGCGAACCCGAGCTGGCCCTCCGCGGCGAGTCCGCTCTCGGCCGGCGGCTCAACCGTCCGTCCGGCGCTGGAGCAGCGGTTGAACGGCCTTCGGGCCCCGTCGCCGACGACCCGCGGACGCTCCTGGTGACCGGTGGCACGGGCACGCTGGGCGGCCTGGTGGCCCGTCACCTGGTGGTGACCGGGCGGGCCCACGGCGTGGTGCTGACCAGCCGTTCCGGCCCGGCCGCCGCCGGGGTGGCCGGGCTGGCCGCCGAGTTGGCGCAGCTCGGTGCGTGGGTCCGGATCGTGGCGTGCGACGTCGCGGACCGGGCCGCGTTGGCCGCGCTCCTGGCGACCGTCCCGGCCGGGTGCCCGCTGGGCTCCGTCTTCCACGCCGCCGGGATCATCGACGACGGCGTGATCGGCACCCTGACCCCCGACCGGCTGGCGGCCGTCATGCGGCCGAAGGCCGACGCCGGGTGGCACCTCCACGAACTCACCCGGGGCCTCGACCTGGAGCACTTCGTCCTGTTCTCCTCGGCGGCCGCGGTCTTCGGCGCGCCCGGCCAGGGCAACTACGTCGCCGCCAACTCCTTCCTGGACGCGCTGGCCGGCCACCGCCGCGCCGCCGGCCTGGCGGGTCTGTCGCTGGCCTGGGGCCCGTGGGTGCACGAGGCGGGCATCGGCCGGGACCTGGGCGAGCGCCTGCTGACCCGGATCAGCCGGTCCGGGGTCGCGGCCCTGGGCGCGGACGAGGGCCTGGCCGTGATGGACGAGGCGATGGCCCGCGGCGAGGCCGTCCTGGTGCCGGCCCGGCTAGACGTGGCCGACCTGCGGGCGCGGGCCGCCCGCAGCGGTGACGTCCCGCCGCTGTGGCGGGCGCTGGCCGGCCGTCCGGCCCGGCGCAAC
>NZ_JBEYVJ010000560.1:0-3720 GCF_040643935.1 Kitasatospora sp. NPDC047058
GACGACACGACTGGTCACCACTCCCCGAGACCGCCGACCCCATGCCTGAACAGCAGAAACGCAGCACTCAAGCCCGGAAAGACAACAGCCACTGACGCAGCCATGGATCACCGCTTCATCGCTCCCGTTTGCCCTTGCTGGGCACGCCGTTCTGACAGGCGGTGAGCGCCAGCACGCCGCACACCGCCAGGGCGGCCATGGCCGCCTGCCTCCGAACCGCTCTCATGGTCTTCTCCCTCTCCGGATTCCGGCGTCGCCGCACCGTAACCCCCGGGATCCAGCCGGGGCGACGGCCGGACGCGGTTCGTCACCGGGCCGGGACCCCGTTGTTGCGGAGTGCGGACCTCCGCCCCCGCCCCGCGGACGCCCGTGACCGCCCACCGGTCGGGGTCAGGGGGCCAGGCGGCCGGCGAGGGCCTGGAACTGCGGCCAGGCGGCCTGCGGCGGGCAGAGGTCCTAGAGCTTCTGGGAGAGCGCGGCCAGCGGCATCCGGACCAGATGCCCTCGACCGGGTTGAGGTCGGGCGCGTATGGGGGCAGCTGGTAGACGGTGAGCCAGTCCTGGGCCGCGATGAACTCCTTCATGCCGGCGGCCAGGTGGGTGTTCAGGTTGTCCCAGATCAGGACTATCGGGCCGCCGAGCTGGTTGTGCGCCGCGATGATCAGGTCGCGGTAGTCGCTCCAGGCGAAGCTCTTGCGACCCTTGCTCCTGCCCTGGCCGTCGTCCGGCCTGGGCCGGTAGATCAGCCGGGACCGCTCGCCGGGCTTGTAGCAGGTCAGGGCGGCGATCGAGACCCGACGGCGGTAGCGGCCGCGCACCCGGACGACGGGCGTGCAGCCACGGCGTCCCCAGGTGCGGGCCCGCGCCGGCGTCGTCAGGCGAACTCCGACGGCGAGGCTGTGACTGATCCTCAGCCGTGGGAAGAGCACGACCGGTTGGGCAGTTGGGGGTGGCAGCGCGGCGGCCGTCCGGGCGCCGCGGTGACCGACCCGCACCGAAAGGTCCGCCATGCCTCCGCTCCGCCTTGGTGTCTCCCTCCAGCCGCGCTGGCCGCTCGACGACGGAGCGAGCGTGCTGCGCGCCGCGCGCCACGCCGAAGCGTTGGGGTTCGACCACGTGGCGGTCGGCAACCGCCTGCTGGACAGCGGGTTCGGGCTCGACACCGACCCGCTCGTCCTGCTGTCGGCCGTCGCGGGCGCGACGACGCGCCTGCGGCTGCTGACGTCCGTACTCGTCGCGCCGTACTACCCGGCACTGGTCCTCGCCAACCAGGCCGCCACGCTGGACGTCGTCTCCGGCGGCCGCCTGATCCTGGGTGTCGGCGCGGGCTGGAACCCGGAGGAGTTCGACGCGGTCGGCGTGCCCACCCGCGAACGCGGCGCCCGCACCGACGACCACCTCGCAGCCGCCCGGGCCCTGTGGACCCGGCGCCCCGTCGACTTCGACGGGCCGTTCACCACGCTGCGCGCGGCGCGGCTGGGGGTGCCGCCGGCCACCCCGGGCGGCCCGCCCGTCTGGATCGGCGGTCACAGCGACGCCGCCCTGCGCCGCGCGCTGCGGTTCGGCGACGGCTGGTACGGCACCGGAGCCGACGCCCCCGAGGTCACCGACGTGCGGCGGCGGCTGCGCGAACTCGCGGCCGACACCGGCACCGACACCGGCACCGCCGACCGCCTGACCCTCGCCTCGGCCGCCTTCCTCACCCCGCCCGGCATCCCGGCAGCCGTCGCTCCACCGGGACGGCCCCTCGGCGGCGCCACGCCCACCGCGGCGAGCGTCGCCGACGACCTCGGACGACTCGCCGAGGCAGGGCTCACCGACTGCACGCTGTGGCTGCCCATTGCGGCGGGCCACCTCCCGGAGGCGATGGCGTGGATCGCCGCCGAGATCATGCCCCGGATCGCCTGACGGCTTGATGCGGTCCTTAACGGCCCTGCGGGATCAGCACATGTGGAGAGGGATCAGCACATGTGAAGCACAGGGGGCGTGGCCGTTATTTCAGTTAATTAGTTGCCCACGGGCCTCCCGGGCCCCTGCACTGCCCCGGACCTGGCCATTCCTTCGGGGCGCCGGAGGCAGGTCAGGCCGGGGAGGCCCGATCCATTGACTCGATCACCACATCCTCATCACTCTTGGTTCATCGCCAAGCTGAGGCGGACGACTCCAAGCGAGTCATTCATCTCAGCTGATGGCGCTGTTGATGTTCAGTCACCGAAGGAGGTGTGTGCGATGAAGAAGATCGTCGTCCGCAAGGCCGGTCCGGTTCGTCTGACCAGTGCGGCCCGTGCGCTGTACCTGCCGTGGTCCTGCGTCGTGCAGAACTGACCGAACCCCCCGGGCAAACGGGGACCGTGGTGGCGGCCGGCCGCTGCATCCTCCGGCCGGCACCACTCCCGCCCCGCCCCTCCGCCTACCTCCCGCAGGAGGATCCGTGCACTCCTCGACGGACAGCAGCCCCACCGCCCCGGGCCTCGACCTGGACCGGCCGGTACCGCTCCGTCAGCTCGTGTACCTGCCGGAGGCCGACGAGGTCACCATCGGCAGCCCGGAGACCGACACCTACGCCGTCTTCCCCGCCGACGGCGCCGAGTTGGTCCGGATGCTGGCCGAGGGCCTCACGCCCCGCGAGGCCGCCGGAAAGTACCAGGCCGTGCACGGGGAGAGCGTCGACATCGCCGACCTGGTCGAGGTGCTGGTGGATCTCGACCTCGTCCGCCCCGCCGGTGCCGACGCAACGGCGGGACAGGCCGCGCCGGTCCGCTGGCAGCGTCTCGGCCGCCTGGTGTTCAGCCCACCGGCCCTCGTGGGCTACGCACTGGTGACGGCCCTCGCCGTGGCCGAGATGGTCCGGGTGCCCGAGCTGGTCCCGCACGTCGACAACCTGTTCTTCAGCTCGTCCTACACCCTCGTCGTGCTGATGCTGTTCGTCGGCCAGGTGCCGCTGCTCGCCCTGCACGAGGCCTTCCACGCCCTGGCCGGCCGCCGGCTCGGCCTGCGCTCGCGGCTCTCCATCGGCCGCCGCCTGACCTACCTGGTGCTGGAGACCTCCCTCGACGGGCTGGTCAGCGTGCCGCGCCGGAAGCGCTACCTGCCCATCATGGCCGGCATGCTGGCCGATGCGCTGGTGATCGCCGTGCTCACCCTGGCCGCCGACGTGACCCGCGGCGCCAACCACCTGGCCGCGTCGCTCTGTCTCGCGATGGCCTACGCCACGGCACTCCGCCTCGCCTGGCAGGGGTTCTTCTACCTGCGGACCGACATCTACGTCCTGCTCAGCACGGTCCTCGGCTGCGTGAACCTCCACGCCGCCGCAACCGACGTGCTGCGCAACGCCGTTCGGCGGGTCACCGGCAGGCCGCCGCTGGACCTCTCCGCCCACCACCCGGTCGACCGGAGGGTCGCGCGCTGGTACGCCTTGCTGATGCTGGTGGGCTACGCGTTCACCCTCACGATGTTCGCCGGGGTCGTCGTCCCGACCGCGTACCGCATGCTGCACGACATGTGGCTGCGCCTGACCGGCCAGGCCTCCCTGGCCGGCCGCCTCGACTCGCTCGCCCTCATGCTGCTCAGCCTCGCGCAGGCCGCCGCCGTCGTCGTGCTCGCCGCCCGCGAGCGGCGCGCCGCCCGGTCGGCCTGAGCCGCCCGGTCGGCCGGCGAGATCGCCCGCTCGCTCGACGTCGCCGTCGACGAGCACGAGGAGATCTTCGTCCAGTCCCAGCC
>NZ_JBEYVJ010000561.1:0-3708 GCF_040643935.1 Kitasatospora sp. NPDC047058
TGGCGGCGCGGGGTGACACCGGCCTTGGCGAAGTGGCCCGCGAGGGGCTTGTTCACCTTGCGGGGGTCGATCTCGCCGAAGCCGATCTGGACGGCAAGGCGAGGTCCGGTTCGGTGTTCACCACCCGGAACAGCACGGCCGCCCCGGCGCCCTCGCCGAACAGGTGCCGGCCGAGCGCCGCGTGGGCGACGGTCGAGCCGAGCGAGAACACGTCGCTCGGCGGACCGACCGGCTCCCCCAGCGCCTGCTCCGGCGACATGTAGGGCGCCGAGCCGATGACCGAGCCGGTGGTGGTCAGCCCGGTGCCGTCGGCCGCCCGGGAGATGCCGAAGTCGATGACGTGCGGCCCGTCGAGGGCCAACAGCACGTTGGCGGGCTTGAGGTCACGGTGGATCAGTCCGGCCCGGTGCACCTCGGTGAGCGCCTCGGCCAGACCGGCCGCGAGCGTGCGCACCGTCTCCTCGGGCAGCGGGCCGTGCCGGGCGACCGCCCGCTGGAGCGGCACGCCGGCCACGAAGGCGGTGGCCATCCAGGGCGTCGCCGCCTCGGTGTCCGCGTCCACCACGGGTGCGGTGAACGCTCCGGAGACCCGGCGTGCCGCCGCGACCTCCTGCCGGAAGCGGGCACGGAAGGACGCGTCCTCGGCCAGCTCGGGGCGCACCACCTTCACCGCGACGGTCCGCCCGCCGGCCGACCGCCCCAGGTACACCGCACCCATGCCGCCGGCCCCGAGCCGCCCCACGAGTGTGTACGGCCCGACCTGTCGCGGGTCCGCGGCCCCGAGTCGCTCCAACGTCTTCCCCTCCCCCGTGAGGCTCACAGGCTAGGGGCAAGACGATGGACACGACAGGAGATCACCCGCTTTCACACCAGGACGCCACACCCAAGGACCGGTCGGCGGACGGTGGTTGACGGTCTGGGATAGCATCACCGCACCTGTCATGTACAGCCAGAGAGCGGGGGACGGAAGCGCAACGGTCCGATAACGGCACCTGGACCCGTCGGCCCGCCTCGTGAATACTTCGCGGCACGGTAGCGTTCGGATCTGCTTGAAACGGTCGATCTTCGAGCATACGCGAACACAGGCGCGCCAGGACGGCCGGCCACCCACGAGGCCGCCCGCGCGCAGGTCCGAAGACTGCCCCCGGCTCTGAATCCCAGGAGCGGACCCGGCCGGACGCGGGTCCCGACGGCACGAAGGCGGTAACTGCGGTGAACAGGCGTGTGCTCGGTCTCTCGGCGGTGTGTACGGTCGGCGCCCTCCTCCTCGCGGCCTGCGGCAGCAGCGGCGGGACGGCCTCGGACGGCAGCGTGACCCTCAAGCTGGTCGCCGCCGACTACGGCGACAAGGAGTCCAACAGCTCCAAGTCCTACTGGAACAACGTCTCCTCCGCGTTCACCGCGGCCAATCCCGACATCCGGGTCGACGTCCAGGTGGTGAACTGGAACGACATCGACAAGCAGGTCAAGACGATGATCCAGAGCGGCAACGTCCCCGACGTGCTGCAGACCGGCGGCTACGCGGACAAGGCCGCCGACGACCTCCTCTACAAGGCCGAGGACGTGCTGTCGACCGGCACCCGGGCCAACCTGATCGACTCCTTCGCCGAGGCCGGACAGGTCAAGGGCGTGCAGTACGGCATCCCGTTCGTCTCCTCCGCCCGCGCGCTCTTCTACAACAAGGCGGTCTTCCGGCAGGCCGGCATCGCCCAGCCGCCCACCACCTGGGAGGAGGTCCGCAAGGACGCCGACCTCATCAGGGCCAAGGCGCCCGGCGTCACCCCCTACGCGCTGCCGCTGGGCCCCGAGGAGGCCCAGGGCGAGAGCATGATGTGGGAACTCGGCAACGGTGGCGGCCCCACCGCCAAGGACGGCACCTACACCATCGACAGCCAGGCCAACGTCGACACCTTCGGCTGGCTCAAGGCCAACCTCGTGGACACCGGCCTGACCTACGCCAACCCGGCCACCACCGACCGCAAGACCGCGTTCGCCGACTTCGCCGCCGGCAAGGCCGCCATGCTCAACGGCCACCCCTCGCTGATCCAGATGGCCAAGGACGGCAAGGTCGACTACGGCGTCGCACCGATCCCCGGCAGGACCGGTCCGCTCAAGTCCACCCTCGGGGTCGCGGACTGGACGATGGCCTTCAAGAAGAACGGCCACCGCGACCAGATCAAGAAGTTCCTCGACTTCGTCTACGCCAAGGACAACACGCTCAGGTTCGACGAGACCTACAACCTGATGCCGGTCACCCAGGACACCCTGCGGGAGATGACCACCGGCGGCAAGCACCCGGACCTCGAACCGTTCTTCGCCCTGCTGCCGCACGCCTCCTTCTACCCGCTCGGCGACACGAGTTGGGACGCCGTCTCCGCCGAGCTCAAGAAGGCCATCGGCGGCGCCGTCGCCGGCGACCCGGCCAAGGTCCTCGGCGACCTGCAGAAGAAGGCCCAGGACGCGGCCAGGAACTAGGGCTCGTCTTCAAACCCCCGCCTGCGGGGCGACGCCCCCCGCCCGCTCCGGCGCCGTCCCCCACCGGCGCCGGAGCGCCCGTCCCCGCCCGGAAGGCTCCCCCGTGTCCATCGACTCCCGCGCCCCGGAGGCCGCCAGGCCCGGCCGGGGCACCCCGGCCCGCCCCGGCCGCAGCCGCCGCGGCCCGACCCGGCCCGGCACGAACCGGTTCGGCCCGCTGCCGTGGATCGCCCCGGCCGTGCTGCTGATCCTCTTCGTGGTGCTGTGGCCCGTCTACGAGATGGTCCACGCCTCGTTCCTGCGGATCAGCACCAGCGGGTTCGTCCGCGGCTCCGCCGGACTGGACAAGTACCGCAAGCTCTTCGGCGAGACCGACCTCGGCCACGTCCTCCTCGCGACGGTCCTCTGGACCCTCGCCGTCGTCGGCCTGACGATGCTGCTCTCGCTCGGCCTGGCCCAGCTCTTCGACCAGCGCTTCCCCGGCCGGCGGTTCACCCGCTGGGCGCTGATCGCCCCCTGGGCGGCGTCCGTCCTGATGACCTCCATCGGCTTCAAGTGGATGCTCGACCGGACCGCCGGCGTGCTCAACACCGCGCTGACCGACCTCGGCCTGACCGACGGGCCCGAGGACTGGCTCGGCGACCCCGCCACCGCCTGGCCGTGGATGGTGTTCGTCGCGGTCTTCGTCTCGCTGCCCTTCACCACCTACACCCTGCTCGCCGGACTGCAGACCGTCCCCGGCGAGGTGTACGAGGCGGCCCGGGTCGACGGCGCCTCCCCCCGGCAGACCTACCTGCGGATCACCCTGCCGCTGCTGCGGCCCGCCTTCCTGGTGGGTCTGGTGATCAACCTGATCAACGTCTTCAACTCCTTCCCCGTGATCTGGGGCATGACCCAGGGTGGCCCGAGCAGCGCCACGGCCACCACCACGGTGTTCATGTACCAGCTGAAGAGCACCGACATCGGCGAGTCCGCGGCCATGTCCGTGGTCAACTTCCTGCTGGTCGTGCTGATGGTGCTGGCCTTCCTCAAGGTCGGCCGCTGGAACGGGGAGGAGAGTTGACGACCACTCGGACGACCACTCGGACGACTAATCGGACGGCTGACCGGACGGCCCCGCAGACACCGCCGCGAACGGCCGCCGCACGCGCGGCCGGCCGGCGGATCCGGCCGCGCACCCTGGTCCTCGCGGCCGTGGCCTGGCTGCTGGCGGCGCTCTTCCTGCTCCCCTAC
>NZ_JBEYVJ010000562.1:0-3689 GCF_040643935.1 Kitasatospora sp. NPDC047058
CGAGTACGCTGCCCACCTCCACCGGCGTCGGCCTGTTCAGGACGACGCCGAGCGCCCCCTCGGCGTCGTGGTCGAGGAGGAGCACCACCGCCCGCACGAAGTTCGGGGCAGGGACTGGCTGGAGGTGGCCGTGCACGCCGAACGGATCGCCGACGCCGCCACGGCCTGCGCGATCCGCCTGGCGCACGGCGCGCAGCGGCCCGACGAGACGACGGTCCGCGGGCTCCTGGCGGCGGTCGCCACGGTGGCCGATGCCCTGGACGCCCCCCTCGGCCCGGCCGACGCCCCCCAGGACGCCCCGCCGGGCGGCCCCGCCGTCGAAGCGACGTTGCCGGCGAACTGCCGCACCCTCCACGACATCGCCACCGAACTCCACGGCATCCACGAGCGCGGGCTGGCCCTGGCGGGCGCGGGAGCCTGACAGGGCCGGCGTCGGGCGGGTCCGGTGGCGGATCGGACGACCGGAGAGTGATCGAGCGACGAACCGTCCGGTCGTTCGGCCCGATCCGGTGGCCTTCGATCAGGATCTGCCGTACGCGTCCCCGGGCGCAGGTGCGGTATGTTCGCGCCGCCCGCGGTCCGCGGGCGCCCGACACCTGAAACGGAGCCCCATGACGGATTCCACGAGTGCGGGCCTCTTCGGCCTGGTTCTCAACGGCACCGAGGTCCTCATGCCGCTGGCCGGCGCGATCGTCGCCGCCACCTTCATCCGGCGCCGGGGGCGCAACGCACGGCTGGCGATGTTCGGCTGCCTGGTCATGCTGCCGGGGCCGATCCTGCTGCCGGTCGGGTACGCGGTGGCCTTCGACGCGCTCGCCGACACCTTCGGACCCCACATGGTGGCGTACGTGCTCTCCGCGCTGATGCTGCCCTTCCACCTGATCGGGACCGGTCTGGTGCTGGCCGGCGCCCTGACCGGGCCCGCGGCGCCGGTGCCCTCTTTCGGACCGCCGTATCCCGCGCCGTGGGCGGTCCCCGGCGGCGAGCCGGCCGATCGTCAACCGGCCTGACGGGGCGTCCGCGGGTCGGGCCGGTTCAGTCCTGCCCGGGGAGGGCGCCGCAGGAGGAACGGACCGCAAGGGTGGGAAGCAGGCCGATGTGGTGGGCGGGGAGGTCGGCCGGGCCCAGGCGGCGCAGCAGCAGGTCGAGCGCGACCGCCCCGACGGCCCGCCTGGGAGGAGCGACGGCGGTGAGCGGGGGAGTGGTGAGCGCCGCGAACGCGTCGTCGTAGGAGACCAGCGCGAGGTCCTCGGGGACGCGCAGGCCCCGGGCGCGCAGCAGGGGCGGGAGCTGGATGGCGTCCCGGTCGCCGTGGACCAGCGCGGCGCGCACGCCCTCCTCAACGGCGAGGGCGAGCCGGTCGGCCAGCCGTTCCGGGTCGGTGGGCACGGGCGGTCCGCCGGAGCGGTGCAGGTCGAGGGCGGGCCGGGGTTCGAGGCCGAGCAGTCGCACGGCGTCGGCGTAGCCGGCCCGGACCTCGTGGGCGGTCCAGGTGTCCTGCCGGGCGGCGAGCAGCACGCTGCGGTGGCCGAGCCCGGCCAGGTGACGCAGGGCCAGCAGGACGCCGTGCCGGTGGTCCGAGCCGACCGCGTCCAGCCCGGCGGCGGCGCTGCCGGGGGCGGCCCGGCGTTCGACCAGGACGGCCGGGACGGGGAGGCCGCCGAGCCAGTCGCTCCCGTCGGCGGGGCCGTCCGGGAGCCCGTTCGGGGTGAGCAGCAGGCCGTCGACGCCGGACTCCAGCATGCGTGCGACCTGGCCGCGGCCGTCACCGGCCCCGGCGGGGGAGATGCCGAGTACCAGGCGGGCTCCGGCGGCGGTGGCGGCGGAGCGGGCGCCGTCGATGATCTCGTCGGAGTACGAGCCGATGGCCGGCACCAGCATGCCGATGACGCGGCCCCGGCCGTCCGGTACGCCGGTCGCGGTCTGCCCGGTGGAGCCGAGGAGGGCCGCCGCGCCGGCCCCGCCCACCGCGCCCGTCGCGTTCGCCGGGGTGTCCGTGCCGGGTTCGGGCAGCGCGACCGAGCCGTGTGAGCGGCGCAGCCGGCCGGCCTCGGCGAGGGCCGCGACGTCCCGGCGGACGGTCACCGTGGGCATGCCCAGCCGGGCCGCGAGGTCCGCCACCCGGACGGTGCCGAGCTCGTGCACCACCTCGAGGATGCGGGCCCGGCGGTGGTCTGCCGTCGCGGCCATGGCGTCCCCCTCCGGTCCTACGTGCCGATGACTGTGTTGCGAACGCTCGGCGGGCGATCGCAGCGTATCGCGCGATCAAAAAGCGATCCACGGAGTTATCGCGGGGGCGGTTCTCGGTCACTCTCGATGCGGTCTGCACAAATCTGATCGCGTGCTCTATGTTTGGCTCAGATTTGAGCAGCACTCTGCAACTTCGCGCAGGAGGAATCGATGTCCCATGTCGCCGAAGAGATTGCCGACCAGCCCGCCTGCTGGTCCCGGGCGCTGGACCTGAGCCCCGGAGGGCTGCCCGAGCCCGGCGAGCGCGTCGCCGTCATCGGCTGCGGGACCTCGCTGTACGTCGCCCAGGCCTACGCCGCGCTGCGGGAGTCGTCCGGACTGGGCGAGACCGACGCCTTCGCGGCCTCCGAGTTCCCGGAGGCCCGGCGCTACGACCGGCTGCTCGCGATCACCCGCTCGGGCACCACCACCGAGGTGCTCGACGCCCTCGACCGCGCGCGGGGCGTCCGCACCGTGGCCGTCACCGCCGGTCTCGACACCCCCGTCGTCACCGCCGCGGGCACCGTGGTCGACCTCTCCTTCGCCGACGAGAAGTCCGTCGTCCAGACCCGGTTCGCCACCACCTGCCTGGTGCTGCTGCGCGGCCACCTCGGCCTCGCCCCGGCCGACCTCGTCGAACAGGGCGCCCGGGCCGCCCACGAGGACCTGCCCGAAGGAGCCCTCGCCGCCGGCCAGTTCACCTTCCTCGGCACCGGCTGGACGGTCGGCCTGGCCCACGAGGCGGCGCTCAAGCTCCGTGAGGCGTCCGGCAGTTGGACCGAGTCCTACCCGGCGATGGAGTACCGGCACGGGCCGATCAGCATCGGCGCCCCCGGCCGGCTGGTCTGGTTCTTCGGCCCGCCCCCGGCCGGACTGGCCGAGCAGGTCCGGGCCACCGGCGCCGCCGTGGCCGGCACGGCCGCCGCCGACACCGCCCGGGACCCGCTGGCCGAACTGGTCCGCGCCCAGCGCCTCGCGGTCGCCCTGGCCGAGGCCCGCGGCCTCGACCCCGACCGCCCGCGCAACCTCACCCGCTCGATCGTCCTGGCCGGGCCGTGACGGTCCTCGCGCTCGACGTCGGCGGAACCGGCATCAAGGGCGCGGTCGTGGCGGCCGACGGCACCGTCCGGTGCGCCCGGCACCGGCCCACCCGGCCGGAGTCCGGCGCCGACGCGGTGACCGCCGCCGTGCTCGACGCCGCCGCCGAACTCGCGGCCCTGGCCGGGCAGGCCGGGCTGCGCCCGGAGGCGGTCGGCCTCGTGGTGCCCGGCATCCTGGACGAGGCGCGCGGGGTCGTCGTCCGGGCCGTCAACCTCGGCTGGGTCGAGGTGCCGATCCGGCGACGGATGGCCGAACACCTCGGCCTCCCGGTCGCGTTCGGCCACGACGTCCGGCAGACCGCCCTCGTCGGCGAGCTGGCCGAACGGCTGGGGGCACCCTGGGTCAGCGAACACCTGGCC
>NZ_JBEYVJ010000563.1:0-3687 GCF_040643935.1 Kitasatospora sp. NPDC047058
GCCCCGGCGCGGCGGCCCGCCGGCCCGCCGGCCCGCCGTCAGAGCCCCAGGCGGAGCGGGCCGAGGCGGGTGGCGACCAGGTTGGTGGCGCCGCGGTCGCGTTCGATGTGGCCGTGCACCAGCAGGCCGGCGCGGTCGAGGGCGGTGCGGCGCTGGGACTCCCAGACCGGGCGGCTGCAGATCACGTTGATCAGGCCGGTCTCGTCCTCCAGGCTGAGGAAGAGCACCCCGCCGGCCGTCGGCGGACGCTGACGGTGGGTCACCAGGCCGCCGACCACCACGGCGGTGCCGGGCGGCACGTCCGGCAGTTGGGCGGCGGTGAGCGCGCCGCCGCGTTCCAGATGGGCCCGCAGGTGCTGGACGGGGTGGCTGGTGGCGGAGGTGCCGGTGGCCCAGAGGTCGGCGATGGTCTCCTCGACCGGGGTCAGCTCCGGCAGCTCCGGCGCCTCGGTGCCGGGCGTGGCGCCGGGGAGCAGCGCCGCCGAGACGCCCGCGTACGCCCCGGCCGCCCAGAGCGCCTGACGGCGGCCCAGCCCGAAGCAGCCGAACGCGCCCGCCGTGGCGAGCGCCTCCAGCACCGGCGCGGGCAGGCCGGTCCGGCGGGCGAAGTCCTCCAGGTCCGCGTACGGCTGCCCGGCCGCGATGGCCTCGGCCTGCGGGGCGCCGATGCCCCGGACGGTGTCCAGGCCGAGCCGGATGGCGGGCTGCGGCTTGCCGGCGGTGAGCGGCGGGGTGGGCGTCGGCCCCCGGTACGGCTCCAGGGTGGGCCGGGGCCCGCTGGCGTTGACGTCCACCCCGCGGACCCGGACGCCGTGCCGCCGGGCGTCCGAGATCAGGCTGAGCGGGGAGTAGAAGCCCATCGGCTGGTTGGCCAGCAGGGCGCAGGTGAAGGCCGCCGGGTAGTGGTACTTGAGCCAGGCGCTCGCGTACACCAGGTAGGCGAAGCTGATCGCGTGGCTCTCCGGGAAGCCGTAGTTGGAGAAGGCCTCGATCTTGGTGTAGACGTCCTCGGCGACGTCCTGCGGGATGCCGCGCCCGGCCATGCCGGTGAGCAGCCGCTCGCGCAGCCGGGCGACGCGTTCGTGCGAGCGTTTGGCGCCCATCGCCTGGCGCAGTCGGTCGGCCTCGGCGGGGGTGAACCCGGCGCAGTCGATGGCCAGTTGCATCATCTGCTCCTGGAACAGCGGCACCCCGAGGGTCTTGCCGAGCGCGTTCTCCATCAGCGGGTGCGGGCAGCCGGCCGGTTCGACCCCGGCCCGGCGCCGCAGGTACGGGTGGACCGAGCCGCCCTGGATCGGGCCCGGGCGGATCAGGGCCACCTCGACCACCAGGTCGTAGAAGTGGTCCGGCTTGAGGCGCGGCAGGGTGGCCATCTGGGCGCGCGACTCGACCTGGAAGACGCCGACCGTGTCGGCCCGGCGCAGCATGGCGTAGACGCCCGGGTCGTCGTCCGGGATGGTGGCCAGGGTGAGGCGCACGCCGTGGTGCCCGGCGATCAGGTCGCAGGTGTCGTGCAGCGCGGCGAGCATGCCGAGGCCGAGCAGGTCGATCTTGACCAGCCCGGCGCCGGCCGTGGAGTCCTTGTCCCACTGCAGGACGGACCGGCCCGGCATCCGGGCCCACTCGGTCGGGCAGATCTCGGCGATCGGCTCCTTGGTGAGCACCATGCCGCCGGAGTGGATGCCCAGATGGCGCGGCAGGCCGTGGAGCTGTCCGGCCAGGGCGAGCACGTCGGCGGGGATGACGGCGTCCGCACCGGGCGCGGAGCGGAAGTCGGCCTGCCGGCTGAACGCGTCCACCTGGCCCTGCGGGTAGCCGAGCACCCGGGCGGCGTCGCGCAGCGCCAGCCGGGGGCGGTAGGTGATCACGTTGGCGACCTGGGCGGCGTGCTCGCGCCCGTAGCGGCGGTAGACGTACTGGATGACCTCCTCGCGGCGGCGGTTCTCGATGTCCAGGTCGATGTCGGGCGGCCCGTCCCGGGCGGTGGAGAGGAAGCGTTCGAAGAGCAGCCGGTAGTGGATCGGGTCGACGGCGGTGATCCCGAGCGCGTAGCAGACCGCCGAGTTGGCCGCCGAGCCGCGCCCCTGGCACCAGATGTCCTCGCGGCGGCAGAAGTCGACGATGTCGTGGACGATCAGGAAGTACCCGGCCAGGTCGAGCTCCTCGATGACGTCCAGCTCCCGGGCGAGCTGGCGGCGGGCGGGCCCGTTGCCGGGACCGAAGCGGACCGGGCCGCCCTCGGCGACCAGCGCGCGCAGCAGGCCGATCTCGGTCTGGCCGGGCGGGACGGGGAAGCCGGGCAGCTCCGGGTCCAGCCGGGTGAAGTCGAAGGCGCAGGCCCGGGCCAGGTCGACGGTGGCCTCCCGGACACCGGGGAAGCGGGCCAGCCGGGCGGCCATCTCGCGGCCCGACCGCAGGTGCGCGGTGCCGGCCGCCTGGGTCCAGCCCGCCGCGTCCTGGAGGGTGCGGCGCTCGTGCAGGGCGGCGAGGCTCTGGGCGAGCCGGCCCTGGGCCGGGCCCGCGTGGTGGGCGTTGGTCGAGGCGACGGTGGCCAGGCCCAGCCGGCCGGCGAGCGCGGCCAGGGCGTCGTTGCGCCGGTCGTCGCCGGGCAGCCACTGGTCGATCAGCTCGACGTACACGTTCTCGTGCCCGAACGCCTCGGTGAGGGTGAGCAGTCGGCGCTCGGCCGGGCCGCCCGGGCCGCCGGCGAGCGCGCCCGGGCCGCCGGTGAGCGCGGCCGGCACCCGGCCGAGGCGGCAGCCGGTGAGCACCGCCCAGTGGCCGTCGTGCGCGTCGGCCAGCGCCGCGAAGTCGTACACCGGGTTGCCCTTGGCCCCGCCCGCCAGCTGGGCGGCGCCGATCGCCGCGGAGAGGCGGCGGTAGCCGGCCGGGTCGCGGGCCAGGACCAGCAGGTGCTCCTGTCCGCGCCGGAGCGTCAGTTCGGCGCCGAACACCGTACCGATGCCCGCCTCCCGGGCCGCCTCGGCGAAGCGCACCGCGCCGTAGAGGCCGTCGTGGTCGGTCAGGGCGAGCGCCTCGACCCCCAGCCGGGCGGCCTCCGCCACCAGTTCCTCGGGGTCGCTGGCGCCGTCGAGGAAGCTGAAGGCGGAGTGGACGTGCAGCTCGGCCCAGGCCGGGGCGGCTCCGCCGTCCGGGTCGGCGGGCCGGGCGGGGGCGCCGGGCGCCCCGGGGTGACGGCGCAGCGGGACGACCTCGCCGCCCGCCGGGCCCGGCCGGCCGCCGGCCAGGCGTCGGTGCAGTTCGCTCCAGGGGAGCGTGGGGTGACTGGTGAATCCCATCGGGGGTGTTGCCTCTGCTGCCTTCGGTCGTGCCTTGTTTCCGCCCCCCTTTTTCGTGTTCTTCGTGTTCTTCGTGCCGTGAGTGCCGAGGCCCGTCGGTGCCGAGGCCCGTCGGTGTCCCGGCCCGCCGGTGTCCCGGTCCGGCGGGCCGGTCAGTCGTAACCGGCCTCCAGGAACCACGCACCCCCCTCCACCGTGAGCAGCAGCGCGCGGCCGTCCGCCACCGTGACCTGGAAGCGGGCCCGGCGGCGGGCGAGCGACCGGTCCCACCAGTACTCGACCGCCGGCCAGGGCCCGGTCCAGCCGTCCACCGGCAGCTCCCGCCCCCGCACCGCCACCGTGGACGGCCGGGCCGACACCCCCGCCCGGCCGTCCACCCGCACCGGCC
>NZ_JBEYVJ010000564.1:0-3682 GCF_040643935.1 Kitasatospora sp. NPDC047058
CCCCACGCTCATCGGATCTCCGTGTGGCGCCACACCCGCGAGGGCCGCCACCTCCACGAGGCCACCCGGATCGGCGACCAGCTGGTCGCCACCGCCCAGGACGCCGGCCAGGGCCTCTACTGGGCCGACGGCAGCGGGCGGGCACCGCAGGTCGGCTACGCCCACGGCTCCTCGGGCGTCGCCGCCTTCCTGCTGTACCTGCACTGCGCCACCGGCGACGACGCCTACCTGCGCATCGGCAGGCGGGCCCTGGAGCACGACCTCGCCCAGGGCGTGTTCCAGGACGACGGGATGCTCGCCGTCCCCGGCCGCGTGGGCAGTGCGGTCTACTCCCCGTACTGGCTGCGCGGCTCGGCGGGCGTCGGCACCGCCCTGGCCCGCTACTGCCGGCTGCTGCCCGACGAGGCGCCGCTGCACCGGGCCCTGGACGGCATCCTGCTCCGCGGGGTCGGCGGCATCACCATCACCACCGGCCTGTACCGCGGCATGGCCGGCCCGGCGAACCTCGCCCTCGACTGTGCCCAGCTGCTCGGCCGGCCCGAACTCCGGGAGCCGGCCGAGCGCAGCGCCCGGGCGATCCTCACCCTGGCCGGCCGCCGGCCGGAGGGCCTGGCGTTCCCGGGCGAGAGCCTGCTGCGCTACAGCACCGACTTCGCGACCGGCAGCGCGGGCATCGCCCTCGTCCTCGACCGGCTGCACCGGGGCTCGGCGGACTTCAACTACACCCTGGACGACCTCCTCCCGGAGGCGGCGGCAACCGCGCAGGCGTCCGCAGGCGGCCGTCATGCGTGACGACGCGCTGTCCGTCATCGTCTGCGGGGCGAGCGCCGCGCTCGACCTGCCCGGCTACCTGGTCCGCCTGCGGCAGAGCGTTCCGGCGCCGCTGCGGCTGCTGCTCACCCACGGCGCCGAGCGGTTCCTGCGCGCCGAGGCACTCGCCTGGCACGCCGACGAGAGCTACGGCCCGGGCGACCTCCTCAACCCCACCGAGCTCGCGCTGCGCTCCAGGGGCCTCGCCGTGCTGCCGGCCACGGCGGACATGCTCGCCGGCGCGGCCCTCGGACTGGCGGGCTCGCCCGCGCAGACCGCCCTGCTGGCCCACCCGCGGCCGGTGCTGTTCTTCCCGAGCATGAACGCCGTCATGTGGGACAAGCCCGCCACCCGGCGCCACGTCACCACCCTGCGCGCCGAGGGGCACGTCGTCGTGGACCCGCAGCCCGGTGCGGTGTACGAGCTGTGGAGCGGCCGGGTGGTCGACGGCCGCGGGCTGCTGCCGCCGGACCGGGCGGCGCAGGTGCTCGCCTCCTGGTGGCAGACGCTCCCCGTGCCCGGGGAACCGGCGGCGGAGCGGTCGGGGGAGCGGTCCGATGTCGGTTGACCTCACCAAGGGGGACCGCCGTGGGCCGGCCCGGGCGGCAGCACCCCGCCCCGAGCCGAAGGGGCGCGCCGGTGCCGAAAGGGAGGAGCGACAAGCGAGGGACGAGCGCCGGAGCGCCGACCGTCGGCGCCGGGTCGAGCGGCCCGGAGGCGAGCGGGTGAGTAGCCGCCGCCGGGCGCGCCGTGCCGGGCCGCTGCGCCACCGGGACTTCCGGCGGCTCTGGCTCGGCGCGGGCCTCTCCGGCATCGGCTCGCAACTCACCATGCTGGCCCTGCCGTTGTGGGTCCTCGACCGCAGTGGTTCGCCCACCCTGGCCGGCCTGGTCGGCACCGCACGGCTCCTCGCGGTGTTCGCGAGCCAGCTGCCGGCGGGCGTCCTCGCGGACCGCCGCCACCGCCGGACCGTCCTGGCCGCCGCGGACGCGGGCCGGGCGGCCGCCGTCGGGGCGCTGGGCCTGCTGGTGCTCGGCGGCGGCGGTCCGGTCCTGCTCGCCGGCGCGCTCGCCACGGTGGAGGGGCTGCTGACCGCGGTCGCGATACCGGCGGGCGCGGCGGCCCTGCCACGGCTGGTGCCCCGGCGGGAGCTGGACGCGGCCGTCGCCTTCGGTCAGGGCCAGTCCTACCTCGTCCAGTTCGTCGGCCCCCTGCTCGGCGCGGTCCTGTACCGGCTGAACCCGGCCTCGCCGTTCCTGCTCGACGCGCTGTCCTACCTGGTGTCGCTGGGGCTGCTGCTGACGGTGCGCCGCCCGCTGGGCGGCGGCGAGGGGGAGGCCGGGCCGCGGTTGCGGGCCGCCGTCGCCGAGGGCCTGCGGTACGTGGCCGGCTCCCGCTACCTGCGGGCGCTGCTGGCCTGGTCGGCCCTGGTGAACTTCGCCACCGCCGGCCTCGCCTTCGTCCTCGTCCTCGTCGCCGGCCGCGACCGTCCGCAGTCGCTGGGCCTGGCGCTGGCCGTCACGGCGCTCGCGGGCGTGGCCGGCGCCGTGCTCGCCCCGCGCTTCCCCCGGGTCCCGGACGCCCGGCTGCTGCGCGTGGTCACCGCCCTGATCGCCGCCGTCGCGGGCGGAGCCGCCCTGCACCCGTCGCCCGTCGTGATGACCGGCTGCCTGGCGGTGGTCGCCCTGGTCAGCCCGGCGGTGGTGGTCCGGACCAACGCCCGCGTCCTGGGCGCGGTCCCGGACGCGCTCATGGGGCGGGTGCAGAGCTCGATGTTCGTCGTCGGCGGCTCGCTCTACCCGTTCGCCGCCGCGGCCACCGGCTGGCTCGGCGAACACGTCTCGGTCCGCGGCGCGATGGCGGTGCACACCCTCGTCCTCGCCGTCGTCCTGGCCCTGGCCTTCCTCCCCGGCCTCCGGCACCCACCGCCACCCGCGGCCGGCCCGTAGCACTGTCGGCTCGTCACCGGCCGGGCGGCCTGCCGTTTCCAGGGTCTTCTACGATGCTGTAGAAATCGAGTGCCGCCAGGGAAGGCGGTCCGGCGGCAGTCGTCCCCGGTGCCCGGTCGCCGCCGTCGTGGTGCGCGGCCCCGGGTGCCCGGCCTGCGACGACGCGTGCCCACGGTTGCGGCCGGTGGAGGAAAGGGAGTCATGGCATGGGTGGCTGGATATGGGCGCTGATCCCCGCGGTCATCGTCGGCGGAGGCTGGATCGGTGACAACGTGAGGGGTGCGCTGAAGACGCGTCACGAGCGGAAGATGGAGCTCCAGCAGGCCGCCGAGCGGCGGCAGCTCGCCCTGGACGCGGCGAAGCGGCCGCCGGAGCCCGTCTGCGGGTGCACCCACCACCTCGCCAAGCACGACAAGCAGGGCAAGTGCCACGAGGTGGTCGAGGCCCCGACGGCCTGGGACGCCGAGCGCAAGCCGCTGCAGTACGAGCCCCGGCCGTGCAACTGCCAGCAGTACGTCGGCCCCGAGCCGCTGGGTACCGTCTTCGCCCCGGAGATCGTCGACCCCCGCTAGGCGCGTCCGACTGTCGTCGGCCCGCAGGAGCCCCGGCGGACCGGAAGAAGCTGCTGCATCCCGGCACCCCGACGGGCGGTGCCCGGCCCGACCGGCCGGGCGCCGCCCGTCGTCGTCCGGGCCGGCCCGGCCGTCGGGCGGAGCGGCTCCGACGCGGGGTCAGCCGGTCGTGGCGGCGTGGAGGAGCGCGAAGGCGTGGTCCGCCTCCGGGGTCAGCACGGCCTCGATCTCGTCGTCGGTGCGGCCGGACAGGGTGAGCTCCTGGATGCGCCGGAAGAGGAGGCGGTCCGCGGCGGCGATCAGGGCGGCCGCGGCGCGCGGCGCGATCGCCGGCGCGGTGTCCCGGGTGAT
>NZ_JBEYVJ010000565.1:0-3677 GCF_040643935.1 Kitasatospora sp. NPDC047058
CGGCCCGACACCAGCCACGCTCCGGCGCCCGCCACCACCGGCGCCGGCTCCGGCACCTCGGCGGCCTCGACGCCCTCGGCCGCCGGTGCCTCCTCCACGATGATGTGCGCGTTGGTGCCGCTCATGCCGAACGAGGACACACCCGCGCGACGCGGACGCTCCCCCGCCGGCCACGGCACGGCCTCGGTCAGCAGCTCCACCTCGCCGGCGGACCAGTCCACGTGCGAGGACGGCACCTCGGCGTGCAAGGTGGGCGGCAGCTGCTCGTGCTGCAGGGCGAGGATCATCTTGATGACGCCCGCCACGCCGGCTGCCGCCTGGGTGTGCCCGATGTTGGACTTCACCGAGCCGAGCAGCAACGGCCGGCCCTCCGGCCGGTCCTGGCCGTAGGTGGCCAGCAGCGCCTGCGCCTCGATCGGGTCGCCCAGCGTGGTGCCGGTCCCGTGAGCCTCCACCGCGTCCACGTCGGCCGCGGACAGGCGCGCGTTCGCCAGCGCCGCGCGGATGACGCGCTGCTGCGACGGACCGTTCGGCGCCGTCAGACCGTTCGACGCACCGTCCTGGTTCACCGCCGAACCGCGCAGCACGGCCAGCACGGGGTGCCCGTTGCGCCGGGCGTCCGACAGCCGCTCGACCACGAGCATGCCGACGCCCTCGGCCCAGCCGGTGCCGTCGGCGTCCTCGGAGAACGCCCGGCACCGGCCGTCGGCCGACAGCCCCTGCTGCCGCGAGAAGTCGATGAACATGCCCGGCGTCGCCATCACCGTCGCGCCACCGGCGAGCGCCAGCGAGCACTCGCCCGAGCGCAGCGCCTGGGCGGCCAGGTGCAGGGCCACCAGCGAGGACGAGCACGCCGTGTCGACCGTCACCGCCGGGCCCTCCAGGCCCAGCACGTACGACACCCGGCCCGACAGCACGCTCGTCGCGTTCCCCGTCAGCAGGTGGCCCTCGACGCCGGACCCGCCCTCGCCCGCCAGGGTGAAGCCGTAGCCGGAGGCGTAGCCGCCGGCGAAGACCCCGGTCGCGCTGCCGTGCAGCCCCGACGGGTCGATGCCGGCCCGCTCCAGCGCCTCCCAGGACGCCTCCAGCAGCAGCCGCTGCTGCGGGTCCATCGCCAGCGCCTCGCGCGGGCTGATCCCGAAGAACCCCGCGTCGAACTCCGTCGCGTCCCGGACGAAGGCTCCCTGCGCCACGTACGAGGTGTTCTCACGCTCGCCGTCCGGGTCGTAGACGCCGTCCAGGTCCCAGCCGCGGTCGGTCGGGAACCCGCCCACCGCGTCACCGCCCGAGGCCAGCAGCTCCCAGAACTCCTCCGGGCTGCCCGCGCCGCCGGGGAAGCGGCAGGCCATGCCGACGATCGCCAGCGGCTCGTCCGCGGCCGCGGCCGCCACGGCGGCGACCGCACCCGATCCGGCCGCCTCGCCGGTCAGTTCGCCGCGCAGGAAGCCGGCCAGCAGCAGCGGGGTGGGGTAGTCGAACACCAGGGTGGCGGGCAGCCGGATGCCGCTCACCGCGTTGAGGCGGTTGCGCAGTTCGACGGCGGTCAGCGAGTCGAAGCCCAGGTCCTTGAACGAGCGCCGGTCCTCGATCGCCTCGGCGGAGGCGTGCCCCAGCACGACGGCCACCTCGGCCCGGACCACGTCGGTGAGCACGCGCTCCTGCTCCGCTCGGCCCAACCCGGCCAGGCGGCGCGCCAGTTCGCCCTCGGTGCGGGGTGCGGCAGCGGCCCCGGCACCCGGGGCGGCGAGCCGGCGGACCTCCGGCAGATCGCGGAAGAGCGGCGCCTCCCGCAGGTCCACCGGTCCCGATGCGGACGCCAGCTGGGCCCAGTCGACGTCCATCACGGTGACGACGGCGTCCCGTCCGTCCAGTGCGCCGCCGAGGGCGCGGGCGGCGAGCTGCGGGTCCAGGGCCGGCATCGGGCCACGCTTGACCCGCGCCCGCACCGCCTCGCTGGACTCGGCGAACCCGCCGCCGCCCCAGGCGCCCCACGCCACCGAGAGGGCGGGCAGCCCGCGGCTCCGGCGGTTCTCGGCCAGGGCGTCCAGGAAGGCGTTGGCCGCCGCGTAGTTGCCCTGGCCTGCCGCACCGAGCGTGGACGCGGCCGAGGAGAACAGGACGAAGGCGTCCAGGTCCAGGTCGGCGGTCAACTCATCGAGCAGGACGGCGCCTTCGGCCTTCACGCGCAGCACGGAGGCCAGTCGCTCGGCCGAGAGGCGGTCGACCACGCCGTCGTCCAGGACGGCCGCGGTGTGCAGCACCGAGGACAGCGCCGGGCCGCTCGCGCCGATCCAGGCCACCAACCCGGCCAGCGCCGGCCGGTCGCTGACGTCGCACGCCACGACGTCCACGCTGCTGCCCCGGGCGGCCAGAGCCGCGGCCGTCGCCGCGATGCCTGCGGCGGCGGGGCCGGAACGGCCGGTCAGCACCAGCCGCTCGGCGCCGCACTCGGCCAGCCAGTGCGAGACGTGGCCGGCGATGGCACCGGTGCCGCCGGTGATCAGCACGCTGCCGCGCGGCGTCCAGCGGTCCTTGCCGCGGAGCTGCGAGGCCCGGGTGAGCCTGCGGCCCAGGATTCCGGCGGACCGGATCGCCACCTCGTTCTCGCCACAGCCGGCCAGCACCGCCACCAGGCGCGCACCGGCGCGCTCGTCGAGCGTCTCCGGCAGGTCGACCAGACCGCCCCAGCGGTCCGGCTGTTCCAGGCCGACGACGCGGCCCAGACCCCAGACCTGCGCCTGCACCGGGTTGGCCAACACCTCGTCCCGCCCGGCCGCTACGGCACCGCGGGTGGCGAGCCACAGCGGCGCACCGATGCCGGCGTCACCCAGCGCCTGGATCAAGCTCAGGGTGGCGGCCAGGCCGCCGGTCACCGCCGGGTGCTCCGGCAGCGGCGCCTCGTCCAGCGCCAGCAGCGACAGCACACCGGCCACGGCGGAAGGCTCCGCGGCCGCGGCCAGCAGCGCCGCCACCTCGGCCCGGTCCACGACCCCGGCCGGAACCTCGACCACGACGGCCTCGGCCCCGCGGCCGGCCAGCGCGGACACGTACGGCTGCGCGTCCGATCCGGCCGGGACCGCGAGCAGCCACGTGCCGGACAGCACGCGCGCGTCAGGGTCGGCGGCGGTCGCCCAGGTCACCCGGTAGAGCAGGTCGGTGGTCACCAGCCGGTCCTTCTCGCGGCGCCGCCAGGACGCCAGCGCCGGCAGGACCTCGCTCAGCTGCTGCTGGTCCTCGATGGCCAGCGTGTCGGCGATCCGCGCCAGGTCACCGCCCTCGACGGCGGCCCAGAACTCGGCCTCCGCCGCGGTGCCCGTCCCGTCGCCGCCGCCCGCCGCCGGCGGCATGAGCGACACCACGCCCTCCGGCCAGAACCGCTGCTGCCGGAAGGCGTAGGTGGGCAGCTCGACCGGCGTGCCCGCGGGCAGAACCGAACTCCAGTTCACCGGCACGCCGTGCACGAACGCCCGGGCCAGACCCGTCACCAGACTTGCGACACCCTCGTCGTCGCGACGCTGCAGCGGGACGAACACGGCCTCGTCGCCGTCGATGCCCGCCACGGCGTCCGGGCCCAGCGAGGACAGCGACCCGTCGGGGCCGACCTCGATGAACACCGACACACCCTGCGCGGCGAGGGCGGCCACCGCGTCGGCGAACCGCACCGCCCGGCGCGTCTG
>NZ_JBEYVJ010000566.1:0-3674 GCF_040643935.1 Kitasatospora sp. NPDC047058
GAAGGTGCGCAGCACGCAGACGTTCGGGCGGTCCCGGTAGAGCTCGATGCCGTTCGGGGCGGCCCCCGGCCCCACGAGAGCACGCCGGGGCGGTCCCCGGCCCCACGAGAGAGAAAGGGAAC
The DNA here is from genome assembly GCF_040643935.1 of Kitasatospora sp. NPDC047058. NCBI lineage: Bacteria > Bacillati > Actinomycetota > Actinomycetes > Kitasatosporales > Streptomycetaceae > Kitasatospora > Kitasatospora sp. NPDC047058. The sequence goes on from NZ_JBEYVJ010000566.1 coordinate 123, forward strand.
CGATCGCCATGAGTGAGGACACACCGGTGGGCGCCACCGACGGGCCGGAGATGACCGGCACCTACCAGAAGTGCGGCACCTTCCTGAACGAGTCCGCCGGCGCCCACGCCCGGCAGCTGATGCCGGTGCTGGACAAGTACGAGGTGGACGGGGCGGAGGTGGGGGACCGGCTGCCCCCGAACCGGGCGCTCAACCCGTGCCGCTTCCCCTCGGACGCCCGCCCCACGCAGGTCGTCCGGATGAACCTGGACGACGGCCTCTCCGACGACCTGGCACGGCAGTTGCGGTGTCAGGGCATGATCCAGGAGAGCTTCGCGGCCGCCTCGATCGGCAGCTACTTCCCGCTCTCCACCATGTTCGAGAACTGCGTCCTGTTCATCCCCTCGGCCAAGCGCTTCTACGACCTGAACCAGGACGTCGTGCACGAGCACATGCCCGAGGTGGAGACGACGGTCGTCAACGCCTTCGTGGTGCGCGCCGGCAAGCGCTCCTACGGCACGCACTCGGCCAGCGGGATCGCCCTGCAGATCCCGTCGCTGGTGAAGAAGCGCCTGGGCTTCCCCACCCGGTACCGGAGCTTCCACACGGCGCTCACCCCGACGCCGCTGGACCGGCAGCCCTTCGTGATCTTCGAAGAGGCCGAGGTGGAGGCGCCCAACCTGCAGTACGTCTACGAGCAGATGCTGGAGTACGGCCTGGACAAGGAGGAGAAGGCGTCGGTCGACAAGGCCCTCTTCCTGTTCCTGGAGGGCAAGCTCTCCGAGATCGACCTGCCCACCGTGCGGGACTTCCTCATGGCGAAGTACTGGGAGAAGCGCTACGCGGACACGCCGTCGCCCGGCTACTACTGCGACTCGCGCGTGGGCGACGCGCTGGTGTTCGACAACTACCGCGCCCACGGCGACAGCACCATGCCGCCCTCCGAGCAGGACCGGCTGACCATCGACTTCCGGTGCTTCAACCGCGTGCACTACCCGCGCGGCATGAGCAGCGGGCTCGACTTCATCGTGGACCCCGCCGAGCGCGCCCACCAGATCAGCCGCAAGCGCGCGTCGCTGGAGTTCCTCCTCGCCACGCTCGGCTACCAGAGCCTCGACGAGTTCCTGCAGATGGTGTTCGGCAGGAACGCGGAGGACATCAACCCCTTCGAGCTGATGACCGACCTCCAGTTCGGCGTCTACAACAAGAGCAAGTACCACCTCCTGGACCAGAACCTCGACGACCACTACGAGCGGGTCGAGAACCTGTACAGCGAGATCGAGCGGACCGGGGAGTACGTGCTCCCGGAGCGTGCGAAGGCTTGTCTCAAGGTGCTCGCGGGGTAGTAGTCGTCAGCCCGCCGCAGACGGCGGCGGGCGACCGGGAAAGGAGCCTCCATGGGGCAGTACGTTGACATCGACAGGCTCGAGGAGCGGTACTGGAAGGTCTTCCGGGTCGAGCACGACGCGGGGACCAGGGAATTCCTCGGCCGGTGCCAGTCCCACACCATCAAGGTGGACGACCGGCCCCACAAGTACTACGAGTGCGGCAGCGGGCCGGCCGTGCTGCTCGTGCACGGCGTCCACAGCAACCTGGGCAGCATGGTCCCGCTCGCGCAGACCCTGCTGGACCAGGGCTTCCGGGTGGTGCTGTTCGACGCCCCCGCCCACGGCGAGGCGCTCGGCAGCACCACCAATCCGCTGGAGGTGCGCGAACTGATCCGCGCGCTGTGCGGCCGGCTCGGCGAGCTCCACGCGGTCGTCGGCCACTCGCTGGGCGCCCTGTGGGCCTTCGCGGCCCTGAACGGCGACCTGCGGGTGAAGGCGCTGGTCTCGATCTCGGCGCCCGCCCGGCACCGGTACCTGATCGAGAAGTTCGCCGAGATGCACACCGTCGACGACGAACTGATCCAGGAACTGTCCCGGCGGATCGAGGGCCTGCTGGGGGAGGGGGCGTGGACCGGGTACTCGCCGCAGGAGATCGTCAAGACGGTCGACCTCCCCGGCCTGGTCATCCACGGCGCCGACGACGACTTCGTGCCGCCGGAGCACGCTGCGGACCTCCACGCCGGCTGGTCCGGTTCCGCCCTGGAACTGATCGAAGGCGCTGGTCACTTCGACGTCCTCGGATCGCACCGGGTCAGGGCGCTCGTCGCCGAGTACCTCCGGAAGCCCTTGTAGCACACGGCATCTGACGGTCCGTGAGGTTTCTCACGTAGTGGCCGACCGGTGACACGGTGCTATCGTGCGCCGGAGAAACCTGGCATGAATCGCTCAGCAGAGGAGTCGCAGATGTTCGAGCCCGCTGTTGTCATCGGGTACGCGAGGCTTCCACTCGGCAAGTTCGGCGGCGCCCTGTCGGCCTTCACGGCCGCCGAGCTCGGCGGAAAGGCCATCGCCGCCGCTCTGGAGCGAGCCGGCGTTCCGGGGGACGCGGTCGAGTACGTCGTCATGGGGCACGCCATCCCGGCGGGGGCCGGCCAGATCACCGCCCGTCAGGCCGCGGTGAAGGGCGGCATCCCGCTCAGCGTCCCGGCGGAGGGCATCAACAAGGTGTGCCTCTCCGGCACGACCGCGATCGCGCGCGCCGCATCGCTCATCGCGCTCGGCGAGTACGACATCGTGGTGGCCGGCGGAATGGAGTCGATGTCCAACGCGCCCTACGTCCTCGACAAGGCGCGCTTCGGCTACCGCTCGGGGGACGGCGTCCTCAAGGACACCATGTCCTTCGACGGCCTCACCTGTCCGTTCGACGAGAAGCTGATGGGCCTGGCGACCGACGAGTACCAGGCGGCGTCCCACGGCTACGGCCGGGAGCGCCAGGACGAGTGGGCGGTGCGCTCCCACGCCCGCGCCGCGGCCGCCTGGAAGAACGGCGTGTTCGAGGGCGAGGCCGTCCCGGTCGAGGTCCCGCAGCGCAAGGGGGACCCGATCGTCGTCCGCCAGGACGAGGGGATCCGCCCGGACTCCACCATCGAGGCCCTCACCCGGCTGAAGCCGGTGTTCTCCGGCACCGGGACGATCACCGCGGGCAACTCGTCCCCGATCTCGGACGGCGCCGCGGCGCTGGTGCTGATGTCCCGCCGCAAGGCGGACGAGCTCGGGCTGTCCGCACTTGCCACCTTCAGGTCCTGGGGCACCACCGCGGGTCCGCTGTCCCTGCTGCCGCAGCCGTCCAACGCCATCCGCAAGGCCGCCGCCAAGATCGGCGTCGACCCTTCGCGGCTGGACCTGTACGAGCTGAACGAGGCGTTCGCGTCGGTCGCCATGGCCGGGGTCGACGACCTCGGCCTCTCCGAGGACCGCGTCAACGTCAACGGCGGCGCCATCGCCATGGGGCACCCGCTCGGCTGCACCGGCGCCCGCATCACCATCTCGCTGATCAACGAGCTGCGCCGCCGCGGGGGCGGGCTCGGCACCGCCGCCCTGTGCGGCGGCGGCGGTCAGGGCGACGCGGTGATCGTCGAGGTGTCGTGAGCTAGGCCCTGTCCGGCCGATCTTGCCGGGCGCACGACGCCGGGCATCCCGCCTGGACGCACGCCCGAATCGCCCAAGTACGTCCAGTACGAGGACG
>NZ_JBEYVJ010000567.1:0-3652 GCF_040643935.1 Kitasatospora sp. NPDC047058
GTATTTGCGGTTTGTTTTTTTTTTGCTGTTGTTTTTTTCTGTTGATTTTGCGTTCAGGGGGGCGGGGGGCGCCCCCGGCGCGCCCCCCCCTCCTCGCTTGTCTTCTGTCCGGATCACTCATCGGCCTCGCCGATGGTCTCCTTCATGTGGCGGAAGAGGCCGAGGTACTGCTCCCGGGTAGCGCCGGTGGGGTCGTAAGCGCCGCGCTCCCAAGCGCTCACCGTGAGGCGGTGGACGCCGAGTGCCTCGGCCATGGCGCCCTGCGTCAGGCCGAATGCCTTGCGGACACGCGCTCGCTCCTCGGGGGGCGGCAGGTCGTCGGCCGGCTTCTTCGGGCTCTTGCGGAGCGCGTTGGCCGCAGCGATCACCTCGTCCATGGCCTTGTCCTCTCCATCTCGGTCGCTACCACTACGAGGCTCCACGCTACACAAGACCTTTCAACATACACAACATCAAGACTCATCTTTTTGGAGTGCCGAGCGCTACATTCCGTCGCCCCTGGCGCTACCAGCCTCCCATCATTCGACCAAGCGGCACAACAACGGCTGACCACTTCGCGTCGCGCGTCGCCAACGACCCCTGCGAGGCCGCCCAGCCTTCACGCTTACATTGAGACTACATTTGTACACTTCACAGTCGCGCTACATTGATGCTAACTTGGCACTCATCGGAACCCGCTACAGGCGAAGGGGGAGGCCGTGAGCCTCGTTCTGACGATCAAGTCATGGCGGCTGCGCTCGGCTCTCATGTGGCTGGCGCACCACGGCGACTGGCGGCTGCTCCCGCTGGTGGTGGCCGGTGCGCTGGTCGGGCTGGGCCAGGCCGTGCCGGAGTGGCTGCGGACGTCGGTGCTCCCGCTGACCGGGGCGCTGGTCGCGGCCGGGTGGCTTGGCGGCCGGCTCCACGACGAGCTGGACGACGTGGGCATCCCGTGCCGCTGGTGCGAAGACGACGACCTGGTGACCGAGGACTGACGCAGCTGCGGAGTCCCGGGACTGCGGGACTGCGCACGAGCCCGAAGGAGGGGCAACGTGAGCATCGACCGACCCACCCTGAACGTGATCACCGTCCTGTCCCTGCTCGGCGCCGCCCTCTCGGCCCTGTGGGCGTACCGGTGCGGGACGGTCTCCCCGACCACGGCGGCCGGCGTCGCCTATGCGGGGGTCGCCTCACTGCTGGCGAAGTCGGTCGGCTGCTCGGCCCTGGCGGTGCTGGTGCGCTCGCCGTTCCTGATCGCCGGGGCGCTGCTGCGCCTGGTCAGCGGGCTGCTGCTCGCCGTCTCCTAGATCCCTCAGTCCCGGAATCCCGGGATTCCTCACCCATTCGATCCGATGACCCGTCAGCTGTCGCAAGGGAGTTCTCATGGCCTGGAACGCGGTCCTGCCCACGGGCAGGCAGGAAGTCCGGCACGGATACACCGTCGACCACCTCAGCCACATCACGCGCCTCGCCGTCCCCCGCGGCTTCTGGCACACGGCCGGCACGATCGCCGAACAGCTGGAGACCGCGTGGGGCGCGATCGTGGAGCACCTGTGCTCCGCCGAGACCGCGCCCACCACGCTCCAGCTGCTCCAGGCCGCCCACACCGCGGTCGCCAGCTCGGTGCGCGACGAGCTGCACCACCACGGCTACGTGGAGAAGAACCTCGGCGCGGGCCGGGAGTCGATGCCCGCCTACCAGCGCTACTGGCACAACGGCCCGACCCCCTCGCCGGAGACCCGGGTGATCGAGCGGGCCGCGCTCACCCAGATCTGGCCGACGCTGCGCCCCTCGGGGCGCGAGGCGCTCGGCGCCCTGGCGGCCACCGGGGACTACGCCCTGGCGGCCAAGGCCTGCGGGCGCAGCCAGGGGACGTTCAACAAGCTCGTCCAGGACGGACGGCGCCACTTCCTCCAGGCCTGGCACGAGGGCGAGGCCCCGTCGAAGGTGTGGCGGCCCACCCGGGTGCACAGCCGCTCGGGGGGCACGTCCAGCGGGCACCGTCGGCTGACCGTCTCCGAGGTCGAGGAGCTGCGGGAGCGCTGGCAGGCCGGGGCGACCATCACCGCTCTGGCCAAGGAGGCCGGGGTGGCGGACTGCACGCTCGGCGCGCTGTTCCGCGGCAAGTACCGGCCCGCGCCGGACCCCGTTGCCTGACCCACCACCGAGCAGCCCCGGTATTCCGGGACTGCGCAATCGAAAGGAGAACCCGATGTTCCGACGCTCCACCAGGACCGCTCGCAGGCGCCCGGACATCGCCGCCGTCGTCGCGGGGCTGCGCGCGGCGGCCGACGATCTGGAGGCCGGGGTGCCGCTCGCGGTCGACCTGCACCACGACGGCGAGCTGCTGGACGAGAACCTGCTGGCCGGCTACGCCTCCCTGCGGGAGCTGGAGAGCAGGCCGGACCGCGAGCACACCGAGGGCTGACCGCGTCGAGGAGTCCCGGGATCCCGGGACTCCTCGATCCATCGAGAGGAGAGCAAATGAGGCACGTGGTGCAGTTCAGCGGCGGGATCGGCTCGTTCGCCGCCGCGCTCCGCGTCGCCGAGCGGTACGGCACCGGCGACATGGTGCTGCTGATCGCCGACGCGCACGCCGAGCACCCCGACCTGTGGAGGTTCGCCGACGACGTCGCCGCGCACTTCCAGGTCCCGCTGACCGTGGTCTCCGACCCCGAGGGCCGGGACCCGTGGGACGTCTTCCTGAACGTCAGGTACCTGGGCAACAACCGGCTCGCGCCGTGCAGCTACTGGCTCAAGCAGAAGCCCTGCCGGGACTGGATCGAGGCGAACTGCGCCCCGGACGACACCGTGCTCTACGTCGGCATCGAGGGCACCCGGCACGACCGGGCGCGCATGCCGTCCATCGTGCGCGGCTGGTCGCCCTGGCCGGTGGTCTTCCCCGTCGCCGAGTGGGACGAGCAGCCCGCCGGCAAGGAGGAGCTGTTCGGGGAGGCACGGGCGTGCGGGATCGAGATCCCGCAGCTGTACCGCGACGGTCACGGCCACAACAACTGCCGCGGCCTGTGCGTGCGGGGCGGCAAGGGGGCGTTCCTGCGCACCCTGCGGACCGACCCGGAGGCCTTCGCGTACGCCGAGCGGCGCGAGCAGGAGATCCGGGACCACCTGGGCAAGGACGTGACGATCCTGCGCGAGCAACGCAAGGGCGTCGTCTACCGGATCACCCTCGCCGAGCTGCGGCTCCGGGACGAGGCCGCCCGGAGCGGATCCGTCGCCCAGCCCGCTGCCTGATCCCGGGGCTGCGGAACTGCCGGACATTCACCGGGGGCGCTGGTCGGCGCCCCTTCCACTCACACAGTTCAAGGAGAACGCCCATGTTCAACGCCGGTGACAAGGTGCTCATCGTCGCGTGCGAGGACGACCCGCGGGCAGTTGGCCGCACCGGGTACATCGTGGACGAGGTGCCGCCGGGCCCCCTGACCGCGGGCCGATGGACCATCAACGGGATCGGGCTGCTCATCGGCCCGACCCTCTGCCACAGCCACGAGCTGCGCCGTGTCTGAGCCGTAGCAAGGCACTGCTCATTCCTGCAGAGCCCGCGGCCCCGGTTCCGGGGGCGCGGGGGCTAGGTGACAGTAGAATCGCCCTGGTCCGCGTGGTGTAGGGAGCCAGGGGGGAGATCGGAAGAGCGTGGGGGTGGGTAAGAGTGGTA
>NZ_JBEYVJ010000568.1:0-3642 GCF_040643935.1 Kitasatospora sp. NPDC047058
ACCCGCGCGGCCGCGGCACCGTTCCCGCCGAGCCATCACGGAGCAGAACCCGCCTCAGTGATATGACGCTCCGTCAGTTCACCTACGCGAAGCGGGAGCTCCGCACCGGGCCGGAGGAGCGGCAGCGGTCGCGCGGACCTTCCAGCCAGCGCGGCGCGACCGCGCGGGCGAAGGCCGCCAGGGCCTCGTCCGGGTCGGCCGGGGTCCCGCCGTCACCGGGGTCCGGGGTCGGGTCGGCGGTGCGGATGTCGGCCGCCAGCTCCTCGGCGGTCCGCTCGTCCGGTTCGCCGCCGAGCGGCTCCCAGGGCGCGAGGATCGTCTGGCCCAGCAGTCCGCAGACGTCGGCTGCGACACCGGGCGCCTCCGTCCAGCAGGTCGCATGCTCGTACAGCACCTCGCCCGGTGCACGCTCGTTCAGGAGGGAGAGCAGCTCGCCGTCCGCCTCGCTCAGGTCGTACGCCACCACCACGGTGTCCGCCGTGCCCGGCCGGTAGGGCTGGGCGGGCAGACCGAGCAGGTCCGCGGCGGCCAGGCCGAGCGCGCGGTCGGCGCGGCCGGGCAGCAGGGAGACCGAGTGCGGGCGCGTCCCGGTCGCCTCCAGGATCAGCCGCAGCCGCTCCAGACCCTCGCGGCAGAGCGCGTAGCTGTCCTGGAGGAAGGCGTAGCGGCCGGTCATGCCCGCCTCCCAGCCGTACGGGCTGAGGGTGGCGAGCAGTCCGCCGGTGAGGGTGAAGTGCCAGGCGCGCAGGGCCTGGTGGCCGAGCGGGTCGGGGCCGCCGGGCTGTGCGGTGGCGGCGACGGCGGCGGCCCGGTCGAGGGAGCGGCGCAGCCGGTCGGCGGCGGGCTGCCACTGGCCGGCCTCGGCCGGCAGGCGGTCGAAGGCGGTACGGGCCGCGGTGGCGTCGCCGGCCATCAGGGCGTTGTAGGCGAGCAGGTAGCGCTCGGGCCAGTCGCGGAGCAGCGCGTCCTGGTCGCGCAGCAGGGTGACGGCCTCGGCGTGGCGCTCCTCGTCCTCCAGGGCGATGGCGAGTTCGGCGATGATCGGCAGCCGCTGGTCGGCCCGGCCGCGGACCTTGGCGAGCAGGCCGCGCGGCGGGGCGGTGGCAGCGCGTAGGGCCTCGGTGAGGGCGGGGACGGCGAGGAAGGCGGCGCCGCGGCCGACGCAGGCGTAGCCGTACTGGTAGAGCGCGCCGGGGTGATCGGGCTTGGCGGCCAGGGTGCGGGCGGCCTCGGCGAGGTCGTCGAAGCCGCCGTCGACGGCCAGCCGCTCGACCAGCGGGGCCACCTGGGCGGCCGGCAGGTCCGGTGCGGCCGACCGCAGTTCGCGCATCGCGGCGCCCGGGTCACCGGATTCCACGAGGCTCCAGGCGGTGTCCAGCGAGGTCGTCGTCACAGGGGTTTCCTCCGGGGCGGGTTGATGGTGACGGGGAACGAAGGCGGTGGGTGTCGCGGGCCGCGGCCGTGCGGGCGGTCGCGCGCGTGGTCCGGCGGCGGACGCGGCCGTGGCCGTAATACGGCTGTGGCCGTGGTCTGTGGCTGTGGCGGTGAACGTGGCCGGGCGCGGAACCGGGGGAAGCGGGAGCCGGGGCGGCGGCGCGGCTGCGGAGCCGGGTGCGGGCGCCCGGCGAGGGGTGGCACGGGGCCGGCCGCCGGTCGCCGGCGGCGGGTGGGGCTCACCTGCTCGGGCGGTGGCCGCCCTTCCTGTTGAGGTCGCGCATGGAGAGGATCATGTCCGAATGCAGCCGCCCGCCGCAAGCCGATTCCCCGTCCGGCGACCGCCGAACCAGTGCGCCGACGAACTGTCAGGAGTCTTGACAGACGACTGGTCTAGTCCAACCATAAGCATGTCGATCCGACCGGGATGCACTGTGGGGGTGTGACCACCGGCGGCTGAGGCATCGCCCTGCCCTGTTCCGCTCCGCCCCCGTCCCGCACGGCGCACGTGTGCCCGCGCACCCGGCTGTTCCGCCCGCTCCACCGCTCCACCGCGCCGCCCGTGCCACCTGAGCCACTGCGCCCACCCGTGCCAGCCGGGCCGGACCGGCTCCGCGTGGCTGCGGGTGTCCGGCGCGCCCGCAGCCCGACAGTTCACCAACGTCATTCCCCGCCACGCCTGTTGGAGAATCCATGCGTCTACGCAGAACGATCCAGGCCGCCCTGACCGCCTGCGCCACCCTGGTGGCGTCCGCCGGACTGGTCGCCGCGGGAACGAGCCAGGCCGAGGCCGCGACCCCGCTGCCGAGCCGGGTGTTCGCCCCCTACTTCGAGTCCTGGACAGGCCAGAGCCCGGCCGCACTGGCCGCCCAGTCCGGCGCCAAGCACCTGACGATGGCGTTCCTGCAGACCGCCACCAAGGGCTCGTGCACCCCGTACTGGAACGGCGACACCTCGCTGCCGGTCGCCTCCTCCTCGTTCGGCGCCGACATCGCCACCATCCGGGCGAACGGCGGCGACGTGATCCCGTCCTTCGGCGGCTACACCGCCGACAACACCGGCACCGAACTGGCCGACAGCTGCACGGACGTGAACCAGATCGCGGCCGCCTTCGAGAACGTCATCACCACCTACGACATCAGCCGGATCGACCTCGACATCGAGGACAACTCGCTGACCAACACGGCCGGCATCGACCGCCGCAACAAGGCGATCAAGCTGGTGCAGGACTGGGCCGCCGCCAACGGCCGCTCGGTCCAGTTCTCCTACACCCTGCCCACCACCACCAGCGGCCTGGCCTCCAGCGGGCTGGCGGTGCTGAAGAACGCGGTGAGCAACAACGCCCGGATCGACGTCGTCAACCTGATGACCTTCGACTACTACGACAACGCCGCCCACGACATGGCCGCCGAGACCCAGACCGCGGCAACCGGCCTCTACAACCAGCTGGCCAAGCTGTACCCGGCCAAGACCCCGGCCCAGCTGTGGGGCTCGATCGGCATCACCGAGATGGTCGGCATCGACGACTTCGGCGCCGCCGAGACCTTCACCGTCGCCAACGCCACCACGGTGTACAACTGGGCGGTCTCGAAGGGCATCAACACGCTCTCCTTCTGGGCCCTGCAGCGTGACAACGGCGGCTGCCCCGGCACCGGCGGCCGGGACGACTGCTCCGGGATCAGCCAGGGCACCTGGGACTTCACGCACGTGTTCGCACCGTTCACCAGCACCACCCCGGTGGGCAACGACTTCTCCGTCGCGCTGAACCCGAACTCCGGCACGGTGACAGCAGGTTCCGCCACCAGCGCTACCGTCTCCACCGCCGTGACCGCCGGCTCGGCCCAGAACGTCAACCTCACCGTCACCGGCGCACCCGCCGGCGTCACCGCCACCATCACCCCCGGCAGCGTCACCACCGGCGCCACCGCCACCCTCAACATCACCACCACCGCGGCCACCACGCCCGGCAGCTACCCGCTCACCATCACCGGCAACGCCGCCTCCGGCAGCCACACCGGCAGCTACACGCTGACGGTCACCGGGGTCACCCCGCCCGGCGGCCTCGTGAACGGCGGCCTGGAGACCGGCAGCCTCGCCCCGTGGACCTGCCAGAGCGATGGTGGAGTCGATCCACGAGGACACCGTGGACTTCGGCCCGAACTACGACGGCAGTGAGCAGGAGCCGTTGGCGCTGCCGGCGGCGTTTCC
>NZ_JBEYVJ010000569.1:0-3612 GCF_040643935.1 Kitasatospora sp. NPDC047058
AGGCGGCGGCGTTCCGGGGCTGCGGGGAGGGATCAGGCCGCGACCTCGTGCGCGTGGCCGTCCTGCAGGCCGCCGCCGCTGCCGGCCTGGCCGTCGGTGTGCTGGGGCGGCACCGGGGCGTGGAGGCCGGAGAGGTCCCAGGCGTAGGTGCCCACCGAGTCGGCGATGACGTCGATGTTGACGTCGAAGGCCGCCATGTCCAGGTTGTCCAGGTCGTCGCAGGCCTTGTGGTAGCACTTGTCGAAGGCGACCCCGGCGGTGCCGCCGTACCGGGCGGCCTGCGCGGCGGACTTGATGACCTCGGCGCCGGTGTCGGTGCCGCCGGCGGGGATGCCGGCGTCGATGAACGGGCCGTAGTCGGAGCGGCCGGTGAAATCGGTGCCCTCGTGCGGGAGCCCGAGCCCGTCGAGGTAGTCGGTGATGTGCCGCTCCAGCTGCGCCGAGCCGTCCGGGCCGGGGCCGGAGCCGACGCGGTCGGAGTCGTCGCCGTCGTAGACGAACTGGGCGGAGTTGGGCGAGGCGATCATGTCGAAGTTCAGGTAGAGCCTGACCTTCTTCCGCTCGGCCTCCGGGAGCGCGTTCACGTAGGCCTCGGAGCCCTTGAGGCCGAACTCCTCGGCGGACCACCAGGCGAACCTGAGCTTGTTCTTGACGGGCCGCTTGGCGACGTTCCGGGCGACCTCCAGGATGCCCGCCGAGCCGGAGCCGTTGTCGTTGATGCCCGGGCCGGCCACCACGGAGTCCAGGTGGGCGCCGATCATCACGGTGTTGTTCTCGTCGCCGCCGCGGGTCTCGGCGATGACGTTCGAGGTCTTGCGCTTCTCCATGAAGGTGCGGAGGTCCAAGCCGACGGTGACCGGGCCGGCGGCGGCCTTGGCGGCCAGGGCCTCGCCGGCGGCCTTGCCGATGCCGCCGGTCGGGATGCGGCCGCCGGCCGGGTCGCCGAGGGTTCCGTTGAGGTCGCCGTCGACGTTGTTGTAGACGATGGCGCCGGCCGCGCCGGCGTCGGCCGCGGCGGCCTGCTTGACGGCGAAGCTGCAGCCGCCGCGCTTGATCAGGGCGACCTTGCCGGTGAACGTGCCGGCCGCGTAGTCGGCGGCCTCGCAGCCGGTGGTGTCATCCACCGGGACGACCGCCAGTCCGGCGTTCAGCCCCGCCGCCGGGCCGCTCGCGGAGTAGGTCATGGCGATCACCGGCACCTGCTCGGCCTGCGGCGACACCACGGTCAGCCGCTCCGACAGGGCCTGGAAGAACGTGTACTCGAACTCCTGCTTCGACACCTTCAGCCCGGCCCGGCGGGCCTGCTCGTAGATGTAGGCGGCCGACTCGTCGTGGCCGCGCGAGCCCGCCACCCGGTTCCCGCCGTTGCGGTCGGCGATCCGCTGCAGGACCTCCAGGGTGTCGTGGGCGTCGTCCGCGCTGCTCTCGTCGACCAGCCTCGCGGCGAGCTTCTCCCCCTTGCGGGCCGGGTCCGGGTCGGCCGCCGCGCTCCCGGCGCCGACCAGCAGCAGCGGGGTCACCAGGCCGGCGACCGCCAACGCGGTGACCGCCCCCTGCCGCACGGTGCCGGAGGGACTGGGCGAGGCGGTCGGGCGGCGGGTCCGAGCGTTCAAGGCAAGATCCTTCCGACGGTTCGCGGGAACTTGATTTGACATGCTCGGGGCCACGTTGCCAACCCTGCCGCGCGAGCTGACCGGATGCGGACACCGGGTGGCGCGGTGATCCTGGAGGAGTGGGGCCGTCTCATCCAGGAGTGTGACCGAATGTCCATGATGGAGAAGATCAAGCACATGCTGAAGGGCCACGAGGACCAGGCCGAGAAGGCCGTCGACAAGGCGGGGGACACCGTCGACGAACGGACCCAGGGCAAGTACAGCGGCCAGGTCGACGCCGCCCAGGAGAAGGCCAAGGACCAGTTCCGCGACCAGCCGCCCCAGTAGCCCGCAGTCGCCCCGCCGGCCCGGCCCGGCCCGGCCACCCCGTGGCCGTCCCCGTCGACCCGACGCAGACCGGCACCCCGGTCCGGCAGGTGCCGTCGCACCTGCCGGACCGGGGTGCTCGCACGGGTCAGGCGTCCTCGCCGGCCCTGCCGCCGGTTTCGGCCGTACCTTCCTCGCCGCCTGCACCGCCCGGGCCGTCCCCGCCGCCCGCGCTGTCCTCGCCGCCCGCGCCGCAGTGCTCACAGGCACCCGGACCGGGCCGCTCGCGCAGCCGGCCGCACTCCTCGCACACCCGGTCCAGCCAGCAGGCCGGCTCACCGCCCTCGTCCACGCCCTCCTCCGTTCCCGCCACGCCTTCGCCTTCACTGCCGCCGCCTCCACCGCCGCCGCCGCGGGCAGAAAAGGCCACAGGGCCCTGCCGTCGATTCTGGCGCGGGGTGCCGCACAACCGGAAGTAGACAGTGTCTACCAGCCGCTGGTAGACAGTGCCCATGAATGATCAGAAGCCGGGCCTGCGCGCCCGCCTGGTGACGGCCGGCGTCGAGCTGGTGACCAGCGAGGGCGTGCACGCACTCACGCTGCGCGAGATCGCCCGCCAGGCCGGCGTCTCGCACGGCGCGCCCCGCCGCTACTTCGCCACCCACGCCGAGCTGCTGGCGGCCATCGCCCGGCACGGCTTCGAGGAACTGGCCGCCGCGCTCGCCGCCGCCGACGGCACGGCGGACGACGGCCCGCGCGCCCGGCTCGCCGCACAGTGCCGCGGCTACCTCGACTACACGGCCGCCAACCCCGGCATGTTCGACCTGATGTTCCGCCACGACATCCTGGAGGGCAGCGGAACCGGCCTCCGGCAGACCACCCTGCCGATGTTCGAGACGTTCATCCGGCTGGTCGCCGAGGTGCGGCCGCCCTCCGGCGCCGAACCGGCCTCCGTCGCCGCCGCGCTCTGGGCCAACCTGCACGGACTCGCCCAACTCCGGTCCTGGGGCAGCCTCCGGCTCGCCACCGGCGCGGACGACATCGGCCCGCTGCTGGACACCGTCCTGGCCGCCCACCTCGGGCCGGACCGGGCCGCCCGCCCCGTACCGGAGCAGGCTGCCCACCCCGTACCGGACCAGCCCGGCCGGCCCGGGCCGGTGGCGCGGTGAACCCGGCCGTCCGCCGGCGGCTGACGCTCGCCGGGAGCATCACGGGAGCGGGCATCGTCGCCCTGGACGGGACCGTCCTCACCGTCGCCCAGCCCCGGATGCAGCGCGACCTGCACGCCTCCTTCGCCGCGGTGCAGTGGACCAGCACCGCCTACCTGATCGCGGTGGCGAGCCTGCTGGTCTTCGCCGGACGGCTCGGCGACCGCTACGGCCACCAACGGGTCTTCGCCATCGGGGTGTTCGGGTTCGCGGCGACCTCGGCCGGGATCGCCGCGGCCCCCGGCATCGGCTGGGTGATCGCCCTGCGCGCCCTCCAGGGCGTGGCGGGCGCGCTGCTGCAACCGGCCACCCTGGGCATGCTGCGCGCCGCGTACCCGGCCGACCGGCTGGCCATGCCGATCGCGCTGCGCACCAGCGCGATCGGGCTAGCCGCCGCGGCCGGGCCGGTGGTCGGCGGCGCGCTCACGACCCACCTCGGCTGGCGGGCCGTCTTCCTCCTGACCGTCGCGCCCGCCGCCGCGGCC
>NZ_JBEYVJ010000570.1:0-3612 GCF_040643935.1 Kitasatospora sp. NPDC047058
CGATCTCTTCCAGGCGGACGTCGAGTCGTGGTCGGCCTCGTCGGCCACGGTGTACAGCGGGGTCGGAAGGTCCGCGAGCATGGCCTCGGCGATGCGGTCGAAGACCGCGCCGTGCCACGCGTCGATGCTGACAAAGAGCCGCCCGTCGGGCCGGCGCGAAGCGTCGCCGTGGCCGACCACGCGGTCGTCCTCCACTGCGTGCCACTGCGTGTCCGAGACCCGGGTGACCACGATCGCGTGCTCGCCCGTGCCCGAGGTGGAATGCACAGAGTTCATAGGTGTTGCCCCTCAGGAGTGCCATATCCGAGGCGCTCCCGGCGACACCTATGTCGATCGCCCACCGTGACGGACAAGGGGGAGCACCCACCTGCGTACAGCCTTCATGGGTGTCACCTCCTCTGTGTTCTCTCACGGCTGCCCAGACGCTACCAGCCGTATCCCGGCCGGCCAACCGATTTACCGATCGGCTGACAAGGAAGTACGGCGTCGCCGCAGGCAGGCGCCACTGCAGGTGAGTTGAAGCAGCGCCAGGTGCCGGTCGGCGCGGCCCGGCATCCGCTCGGCGGCGAGCAGCGGCCGCCGTGCGCCCGGTGTCCTGACTCCTTGACCGGCCGTTGATCGGCGCATGGGACGTCCTGGGCCGAAGCGGGCCGAGCTGGTGTTGTCGGATCACCCGCGGCTGGTGCTCGGAGCTGCGATCCCGCCGAGGCACGGGCGCCGACGCGGGCGGTACTCGCTGGCCGGCATCAGGCGACACCGGCCGCCGACCCGGGCAACGAACACCGGCGCCCCGGCAGGCGACTTACCGGCCCTGCCGAACTCGAACACGAACCCGTCCTCTCCGGACGCCCACTCGTCCCACCTGAGAGTCCAACCGCCGTCCGTCCACCCCGGATCTCCTCGCGCAGGTAGGCGCAAGCGAGTTGCTCGGCTTCCCGGACTGTCACCTCTCCCACCACGCCAGGTCTCTCCCACGCCGCATCCATCGATTCTCCTCCGCCGGCCACAAGATCAATCATGAGACACGGCCTCACACAAAGCCAGGTGCTCGATGTCCTGGCGCTGCCTACGATCGCCGACATGAAGGCGATCACACGGCGGAAGGAGCGCCTGCCAACCGGGAACTCCCGTTGATCATGGCGGTCCTGATGCCCTGCTAGGGTCCGGACCCGTGACGGACAGGGTGCAGAAGCAGTACGAAGCAATGCGTGGGCACTTCCACCGGGCCGCGGAGCAGCGCGGATTCACGCTCGACCCCGCCCAGGAGGCCCCGGTCGAACGGCTCAGCCGGCTGGCCGGCGAGCTGGCCCACCCGGCCTGGCGGCTGCGCCGCAGTCCGCGGCACCTCTACCTCTGGGGCCCGGTCGGCCGCGGCAAGAGCTGGCTGGTGGACACCTTCCTCGACGGGCTGCCGACCCCGCGCAAGCGGCGGCTGCACTTCCACGACTTCTTCCGCCGGCTGCACGAGGGCGTCGCCCACCACGCCGGGAGCCGGACCGCGGACGGCGCGGCGGTGGACCGGGCCGTGGACGAGCTGCTCGGCAACTGCCGGATTCTCGTCTTCGATGAGTTCCACGCCCACGACGCGGGCGACGCGATGCTGGTCGCCCGTCTCTTCCGGACCTTGCTGGACCGGCGGATCACCCTTGTCACCACGTCCAACTACCCGCCCGCCGGCCTGATGCCCGACCCGCTGTACCACCACCTCTTCGAGCCGACGATCAGGCTGATCGAGGAGCGCATGGACGTGCTCGATGTCTCCGGACCGGTCGACTTCCGGCGGCAGCCCCGGCCGGACCGCGCTCGCGGGTTCGACCTCGGCGCCCGTCTCCACCCCGGCGACGAGGCCTCGGCCGGTCTCGTTCCTCCCCAGCCCGGGGAATCGGGCGCGGTGGCCGCCCATCACCGGGAGCTGCCGGCCAAGGCAGTGCGCCGGGACCACGTGTGGTTCGGCTTCCAGGAGCTGTGCGAGGGCCGCACCGCCGTCGCGGACTACCTCGCAGTCGCCGACCGCTTCCCCACCATCGTCCTCGACGACGTCCCACCACTCACCGAGGCGTCCTCCGACGGCCGTCGGCGCTTCGCCAACCTGGTCGACGTCTGCTGCGACCGTGACGTCCGCCTGGTCCTGATCGGCGCCGACCCGCTCGCCGGCCTCTCCGCCGACTCCACGCTCATGCACGACCTCGACCGCACCGCCAGCCGCCTCGCCCTCCTCCGCCGGCCGGCTCAAGAGGCTGCTGGCTGACCGCTGTCCGCTGTCCGCTGTCCGCAGGGACTCTCCGAACAGACCGGTGCCCGTCCGCGGCTTCCGTCGCCCGTGACCGATCCGCACCGATCGAGATGGTTCAGGACGCTTCGCGAAGACGATTTCGCCGAGGCGCCGGTGATGCCAACTCAAGATGGTGACATCACAGGAGAATTGGCCGCCACGATCGTTACTCTGGTGCGAACCACCGGACGCTATCCGATGGAACAGGCTTCAACGTGATCAGAGGTTTCGTTCTTGTGCTTTCAGCCCAGGAATGAATTCTCCGTTCCGCTGATACGTTTTCACGCCACGAACTCCAGTACGAGGGAGCATCACTGTGCGCGTTCTGTTCACCGCCCCCGCTTCGGTCGGCCACATATTCCCGCTGGTACCCGCCGCGCAGGCGCTGCGGGCGGCCGGCCACGACGTCCTGTTCGCGGGTCAGACCCCGATCGAGCAGCTCCGGGGCACCGGGCTGCCGGCTGTCGACGTGGGCGACGGGACCGACGTCCGGGCGGCCTTCGCGCGGGTCCTCCCCGACGTCCACTTCGCCGACGACGAGCGGCCGGACGACGAGACCATGGCGCTGGCCGCACGGGGGTTCGCCGAGCACGGCCGGGTGACCATCGACGGCTTGCTGGCGGTGGCGGCCGGCTGGCGGCCGGACGTCCTGGTGCACGCCCCGTTCCAGCCGGCCGCGCCGCTGGTCGCCGCCAAGCTCGGCATCCCCGCGGTGATGCACAACTTCGGCGTGTCCACCGGCGGCATGGCCGGCCTCATGGCCGGGCTGCTCGCGGACGAGTACCGGGCGCACGGCCTGGACGGCCCTGCCGAGTCCACCGTCCTGGACGTCGTCCCGGCCTCGCTCGGCGGGGACGGCGGAGGCTGGCGCGTCCGGTACGTGCCGTTCAACGGCGGCGGGACGGTCCCGGCGGACCTGGTCGGGCGCGGGGCGCGGCGGCGGATCGCGGTGACGCTGGGCACGGTGGTCACGGAGTGGGAGGGGGTCGCGCCCGTCAAGCGCCTGCTGGAGCAGGCGGCCGGCCTCGATGCGGAGATGCTGCTCGCGGTCGGCGACACGGACCTCGCGCCGCTGGGCGGGCTGCCGGCCAACGTCAAGCCGCTGCCGTGGGTGCCGCTCGCCCAACTGCTGGACGCCTGCGACGCGGTGGTGCACCACGGCGGTTCCGGCACCATGATGACCGCCGCGGCCGTGGGCGTCCCGCAGCTGATCCTCCCGCAGGGAGCGGACCACTTCATCAACGTCGCCGCCGCCGAGGCGTACGGCTTCGCACTGCGCTCGACGGCGGACGCCGTGGACGCGGACCTGCTCGACCGGCTGCTCACCGACGAGGCCCTGC
>NZ_JBEYVJ010000571.1:0-3605 GCF_040643935.1 Kitasatospora sp. NPDC047058
GGCGGGGGCGGGCAAGGTCGTGTGGTTCGAGTTCCTGGAATCCTGCGAGGCGCCGGGGCCCCCCCCCCCGGGGCGCGCCCCCCCCGAGGCCGGCCGGGGTCCGAGCCGCCCCGCACGCAGGTTCCGGGGACCGTACCGAACCCCCGTACGCAAGCAGCAGCGCACCCGGCCCCGCAGCGGCGACCCCCCGGCTGACCGCCCCGACAGCCCCTGAGCGATCATGGCGGTCATGACGGACGCAACCGGACCGGAGCCACTGGGCATCTGCCTCGTGGCCAATGTCGCGCACGAGACCGGCCACGGCGAAGGCGGGCTGGAGATCCGCGAGGGGCTGCGGCACTTCGCACCGGGCGCGAAGGTGTGGATCGCGCCACCGGCCTGGGGCGACGGCGGCGAGAGCGTCATCGTGGCCGGACGTCACCGGGGTGACGGCCGCCGTTACGTGCGGATCGTGATCAAGAGCCGGTTCCTGGTGAACTTCCGGGTCCGTGCCGTCTACAGTCCGGCGCTGGTCCGTGCGCTGACGAAGGCGGAGCCCGGACAGGAGAGGGAGTTCGGTGCCCGCTTCCTGTGGCCCCCGGAACAGGCCGAGAGCTGGGCACGGTCATGGAACACACCGAAGATGCAGGCCCGGGTCGACGGCCACCGCGGTCCGGCCCACCTGGTCACCGATCCCCCGCCCATGGAGCTGCAGCTCGACGGCGTCACCTACTACCTGGCCCACTTCAACGCCGGCGGCGCCCGCTACTCCCCCGAGCCGCCCCCGATGGAACCGCCGAGAACCGGCTGACGGAAGCGGGCCCGGCCCCTGCGGACGGAGATTGCCCGCGCCGACCCGACCCACACCGCCCCCGTTGAGCCGGAGGACGCCATCCCCGCCTCCATCGGACAGCAGCGCATTGTCTCCGGCCCGACCGGCTGCCAGGCTGCATCGTCCGAGGCCCGGCAGTCGCGTACCGCAGGTTCCCCCGAGCCGTCGCCCGGAGAACGCCGGACTCCTATGCTGATGACAAGTCAGCTATGCGTCTCTGCTTGGGGGTTTCAGATGACGAGTGCGGCGATCGCGGAGTTGCTGCGGCTACCTGGTCCCTGCCTGACGGCCGCACCGAGTGCCTACGGCAGCGCGGTCATCACCTGGGCGGAGGACGCCACCGCGAATGCCGGCCGAACGCTCCCTCGCGCCATCTGGGATCGCGGTGAGCCCGTAAATCATGCTGCTCTGGAAGTTGCCGTCCAGGAGGCAACCGGCGAGGACCCCCTGGCCGCCCGGCGGCAGCAAATCATGCGGGCACTGCACGACGCCCTTACCCTCCTGCCCGAGGTCATCACGCTGCGGACCGACCTCACGCCCGGAGGAGTCGCCATCACCGCCCCGGGGACACGCGCCCTCGCCGCCCACGCTTTCGGTATGGCCACCACGGGCGACCACGCCAACGTCACGCACCGACCGGCGAAACCCGGGATGGGTACGTGAGCGCCGAGGCGTCCGGCGAGCGCTCTGTCGCCGCCCACATCGTAGGAACCGCTGTCACCGGCGACGTGACGGCCGTCGTCCTACCGCCGGAGGTGCTGACCGCCGCCCGCGACATCCAGGCACCACCCGGCCTCACCAACCTGCCGCTCCTCCCCCTCTGCCTTGGCCGCGATGACGCCCTCACCTGGATTCGCAACACACTCGCCGAGGGCAGCGGGACCGCGATCACCCAGATTCCCACCGTCCACGGCCTCGGTGGCATCGGTAAGACCACCCTCGCGCTCGCCTACGCCCACCGATACCGCCAGGATTACAGCCTCATCTGGTGGATCAACGCCGACTCCCCCACCCGCATAGAACAGTCACTCGCAGAGCTCGCGCGGCGCCTCGTCCCGCACTGGCCCGGGCATGCGGCCCAGGAGGAGCGCGCCGAGTGGGCCATGACCTGGCTCCAATGGCACACCGGCTGGCTGCTCATCTTCGACAACGTCGAGAACGTCACCGACCTGGACCGGCACCTCGGCGCCCTCGACGGCGGCCACCACCTGATCACCAGCCGCCGCGCCACCGGATGGCCGAACGTCATACGCACGCACCCATTGGGCAGCCTCAGCCCCGACGAAGCCTCTGAACTGATCTGCACCCACGCGTTCGCCGGCAGCGCACCCACACCTCGTGAACGCCAGGACGCCTACATCTTGGCCGCTGACCTCGGCTACCTACCGCTCGCCTTGAAACAGGCCGGCGCCTACCTGGCACAGAACCCCACCATCAGCATCAACGCCTACCGGCAACGTCTGACCGCCAAACTCGACAAGGCCGCTGGCGACATCGACGCCGAACGCACCATCGCCCGGATCTGGACCCAAACCCTCCGGGCCCTCGCCACCCGCAACCCCCACGCAGTCGGCGTTCTGCACACACTGGCCTGGCTCGCCCCCGACAACATCCCGGTCGATCTCCTGGAAACGCCCGACTCCGACGACGACCTCCACGAAGCTCTCGGACTCCTGGCCGCCTACAACATGGCCACCGTCACCAGGCACACGGTCAGCGTCCACCGCCTCGTCCAAACAGTCCTCCGTGCTACCGCCCCCGCCGGCTCGCAGGGCCTGCTGGCAGGCCGACGCGAAGCCGAGCAGGCGTTGGTCCGCGCTCTCGCGCCGCTCAGGATCGGCTCGTCCCCCAAGTGGGACGAGCTGCTGCCCCATCTGACCGCCGTCGCCGCCACCACCCCGCGGGGGCACATGAACGACCCGGCCACCGCACTGTACGAAACCGCTGCCCAACACCTCTACTACCAGGGCCACGATGTCCGTGCCATCCCGCTCCGAGAGGCCACCCTCGCCCAGTACGAACTGGCCCTCGGCAATACCCACCGCGACACACTGACCTGCCGCAACGGCCTCGCCAACGCCTACCGCGCAGCCGGCAACCTCAGCCGCGCCATCCCCCTCTACGAAACCACCCTCGCCCAGTACGAACAGACCCTCGGCGACACCCACCGCGACACACTGACCTGCCGCAACGGCCTCGCCAACGCCTACCGCGCAGCCGGCAACCTCAGCCGCGCCATCCCCCTCTACGAGACCACCGTCGCCCAACGACAGGAAGTCCTGGGCGACACCCACGCCCAGACCTTGACCTGCCGCAACGGCCTCGCCAACGCCTACCGCGCTGCTGGTGACCT
This sequence comes from Kitasatospora sp. NPDC047058, assembly GCF_040643935.1. Taxonomy (NCBI): domain Bacteria; kingdom Bacillati; phylum Actinomycetota; class Actinomycetes; order Kitasatosporales; family Streptomycetaceae; genus Kitasatospora; species Kitasatospora sp. NPDC047058. The sequence continues at coordinate 3,165 of NZ_JBEYVJ010000571.1, forward strand.
GGACCGTGCCATCCCCCTCTACGAGACCACCCTCGCCCAGTACCAACAGACCCTCGGCGACACCCACCGCGACACACTGACCTGCCGCAACGGCCTCGCCAACGCCTACCGGGTTGCTGGTGACGTTGACCGTGCCATTCCCCTCTACGAGACCGTCGTCGTTCAACGACAGGAAGTCCTGGGCGACACCCACCGCGACACACTGATGAGCCGCAGCAACCTCGCCCGCGCCTTCCTGGCAGCCGGTGACCTGAACCGAGCCATCGTCCTCTACGAGACCACCGTCACTCAGTACGAACAAGCCCTCAGCAACGCACACCGCGATACATTGATCTGTCGCAACGGTCTCGCCAACGCCTACTGCGCTGCTGGTGAGCTGGACCGTGCCATCCCCCTCTACGAGACCACCCTGGCCCAGTTCGAGCAGGTCCTCGGCGACAC
>NZ_JBEYVJ010000572.1:0-3596 GCF_040643935.1 Kitasatospora sp. NPDC047058
TGCCCGCGTGGTGCACGCCTCCCGCTCCCTCTCCGACGCCTCGGCTCATCCGGGCCCACCCCTGCGGGCCGGCGGCCACGACCCAGGCGTCCGGGGTGACCGCGGTGAAGCGGTGCGCGGGGCGCAGCCAGGAGGCGGCGTCCTCGGGCCAGTCGACCGCGGCGAGGACCGCCCCGCCGTGCTCGCGCCAGGCGTCGGCGAACGCGGCAGCGGCCGTCGTCGAGGCGGCGTCGCGGCCGTGGCCGATCACGACCGTGCCGATCCGGGCCCGCGGCGCCGTCAGCAGCCCGAGCAGGGCGGCGAGTTCGGCGTCCGTGTGCGGCACGGGCGGCGGGGACGGGAGGGTGTCCGGGCGCGGGCCGAGGGGCGACCGGGTGCGCGCGGCTTCGCGGGCGAGGTTCATCGTGACTCCTGGGGTGGGCGTCCGTGCCCCGGTCGCGGGTCCGGTCGCCGCGGGGCCGGTCACGGCCGGTCAGGCCGCGTCGTGGAAGACGAGGCCGAGGGTGTGGCGCCGGCCGCCGCGCACGGTGCTGACGCCGTGGCGCATCGGTGCGGCGGACCAGCCGCGGGCGGAGACCACCGGCCGGTCGCCGGTGGTGAAGACCAGGCCGTGGCCCTGCCGGAGCGTGACGGAGGTGCCGCGGGACTGGGCGCGCGGGCGCTGCTCGACCATCAGGAACTCGCCGCCGGTGTAGTCCGTCCCGGGGGCGTCCAGGCCGATCACCACCTGGAGCGGGAAGACGAGGTCGCCGTACAGGTCGCGGTGGAGGGCGTTCCAGTCACCCGGCCCGTAGCGCAGCAGGATCGGAGTGGGCCTGGTCTGCCCGGCCCGGTGGCAGAGCTCCAGCCACTCGGCGAGGGTGTCCGGCCACGGCGCGGGCCGGCCGAGCCGGGCGGCCCAGTCCCGGGCGACGGGCAGCAGTCGGGGGTAGAGCGCTTCGCGCAGCCCGGCCACCAGGTCGGGGAAGGGCTCCCGGAAGTAGCGGTACCGGCCGGAGCCGAAGCGGTGGCGGGCCATGTCGACGGTGGAGCGGAAGTGCTGCACCTCCTCGAACAGGGCGGCGATCCCGGCGCACTCGTCGGGGGTGAGCAGTGGTCCGGTCGGGGCGCAGCCGAAGGCGTCGAGTTCGCCGGCGAGGGCCGGCCAGTCGGTGCCGGTGAGGCGGTCGTGGGGGTGCCGGGCGAGCGGGGTTGGTGAAGGGCAGCGGTTCGTTCCGGCCGGGTGCGTGGCGGAGGGTTCGCCGACCGGCAGCAGCCCGCCCGGCGGGGTGTCGATCGTGGTGTGGCCGGTCATCGTGGCGCCCTTTCTCAACTGTCCGTTCCTCGTGGTGCTCCGTGTCCACTCTGCGGGCCGTCGCGCACGGTGTCCGGCGGGATTCGGACCTGGCGTCCGCCGCGGCTCCGGACGAGCGACGGCGGCCCGCGGGCGACAATGGAAGGAGATCCGGCCGGGCCGGTCCCGGCGGCAACCGTCACGCGAACGGGGACGTGCCCATGGGACAGGCAGCCATCAGCGTCGTCGGTCTCAGCAAGCGGTTCGGGGCGGTGACCGCCCTGAACGGGGTGGACTTCGAGGTGCCGGCCGGCACCGTCTTCGGGCTGCTCGGCCCGAACGGCGCCGGGAAGACCACCGCGATCCGGATCCTCACCACCATCCTGCGCCCGAGCGGCGGGCGTGCCGTCGTCCTCGGACACGACGTGGTCCGGGAGGCGGCCAACGTCCGCCGGCTGATCGGCCTGGCCGGCCAGTACGCGGCCGTGGACCCGAACCTCACCGGCCGGGAGAACCTGCGGCTGATCGGGCGCCTCACCCAGCTCCCGCGCTCCCGGCGGCGCCCCCGCGCGGCGGAACTGCTGGACCGGTTCGACCTCACCGAGGCCGCGGACCGCCCCGTCCGCACCTACTCGGGCGGGATGCGGCGCCGGCTCGACGTCGCCGCGGCCCTGGTGCCGGAGCCTCCGGTGCTCTTCCTCGACGAGCCGACCACCGGGCTGGACCCGCAGAGCCGCACCGCCCTGTGGGAGCTGATCCGCGAGCTGGTCCGCGACGGCACGACGGTCCTGCTCACCACGCAGTACCTGGAGGAGGCGGACCGGCTCGCCTCCCGCATCGTGGTCGTGAACGAGGGCCGGATCATCGCCGACGACACCCCCGCCGTGCTGAAGTCGCGGCTCGGCAACACCGTCATCGAACTGGGCATGGGCGACGAGGCCCGCGCCGTCCGGGCGTCCGCGGTCATCGCCGACCGGATCGGCGAGCCGCCCGAGCGGGACGGCGCGCTGCTCCGGCTGGCCTCCCGGGACGGCTCCCGGCTGTTGCTCGACGTGCTGCACTCGCTGGACGTCGACCGGCTCGTCCCGCACACGGTGACCGTCCGTGAGTCGAGCCTCGACGACGTCTTCCTCGCCCTGACCGGACACCACACGCGCTCGCAGGAACCGTCCGGCGGCCCGGGCGGCGGGCCGGCGGCCTCCGGGCCGGGCGGCACCCCGGCATCCGGACCCCCCGGGAGCCCGTCATGACCGCGACCGGCGCCGTGGCGGGCGCAGCGACCGGCGCCGGGTCGCTGGGTGCCCGGATCGCCGCACCGGTCCGCGACGGCCTCGCCGTGGCCTGGCGCAATCTCATCGCGCTGCGCCGGGTGCCGCGGCTGCTGGTCTTCTCCACCATCCAGCCGCTGGTCTTCGTGCTGATGTTCCGGTACGTGTTCGGCGGGGTGGTGGGCCCGGCGCTGCCGCCCGGGGTCGGCTACGTCGACTTCCTGATCCCGGGCATCTTCGTGCAGACCGCCGTGTTCGGCTCGATGAACACGGCCATCGGCCTGGCGACCGACATGCAGACCGGGCTGATGGAGCGGTTCCGCTCCCTGCCGATGGCACGGTCGGCGGTGCTGTCCGGCCGCACCACCGCCGACCTCGCCCGGAACGTGTTCGTGGTGGCGCTGATGACCGCCGTCGGGTTCGCCCTGGGGTTCCGGATCCATGCCGGCGTGCTTTCGTTCCTCGGCGGGGTGCTGCTGGTGCTGGCCTTCGGCTTCGCGATGTCGTGGATCTTCGCCGTGGTGGGGATGGCGGTCGGCGATCCGGAGACCGCGCAGGCCGCCGCCTTCCCGGTGCTCGCACCGCTGGTGTTCGCCTCGTCGGCCTTCGTCCCGGTCAGCACCATGCCCGGCTGGCTGCAGGCCTTCGCCGACAACCAGCCGGTCTCCAAGACCGCGGAGGCGGTCCGCGTCCTGGTGCTCGGCGGCCCGGCCACCTCCGCGGTGTGGGAAGCGCTGGCCTGGGACGCCGGGATCGTGGCGGTGTTCGCGCCGCTGGGCGTCTGGTTCTACCGGCGGGCGGTGTAGCGGACAGCCCCTAAGGCTGGTCCTCGTGGTGGCCGCAGATCCAGGCCAGGGCGCCGTACGCGCCGAGCGCGTAGTCCGCGTCCACGCCGCGGCCGGCCCCCGCGCGGATCTGCACCGCGGCGGCCTGGAGCTCGGCGAGCAGCTGGGCCCGGCACGGCCCGATCGCGCCGACGGCCGCCGCCGCGGTCACCGGGCTGCCGCGGGGCCTCCGCCGGGCGTCCGCGGCGTCCCGCGATGCGGACCGCCGGG
>NZ_JBEYVJ010000573.1:0-3594 GCF_040643935.1 Kitasatospora sp. NPDC047058
GCCACGGCCGCCTGGGCGACGCCCGGGCAGCCCGCCAGGACCGCCTCGATCTCGCCGGGCTCGATCCTCAGGCCGCGCAGCTTGACCTGGTGGTCGGCGCGTCCGGCGAACTCCAGCGTGCCTCCCCCGGTCTCCGGCCGGGAGGAGCCGCTCTCCAGCTGGGGGGACCCGCTCTCCGGCCGGGGGGACCCGCCCGGCCGCCACCAGGCGAGGTCGCCGGTGCGGTACATCCGGCTCCCGGGCGGCCCGTACGGGTCGGCGGTGAAGCGCTCCGCCGTCAGGCCGGGCCGGCCGTGGTAGCCGCGGGCCACGCCCACCCCGGCGAGGTACAGCTCGCCGACCAGGCCGGTCGGCACCGGCTGCAGCCGGTCGTCGAGCACGTAGGCGCGCATGTTCGCCATCGGCCCGCCGATCGGCACGGTCGCGGCGTCCTCGGGGAGGGTGCGCACCGGGTGGCAGGTGGCCAGGGTGGTGGCCTCGGTGGGCCCGTAACCGTTGACCACCTCGATGCCGGGGCAAGCCGTGAGCACCCGGGCGGCGGCGGCCGGGGAGACGACGTCGCCGCCGGTCCACACCTCGCGTACCCCGGCGAGCAGGCCGGGGCGCTCCTCGGCGACCAGCCGGAAGAGTCCGGCGGTGAGCCAGAGTCCGGTCACCCCGTGCGCGGCGATCGTGTGCTGGAGCAGGTCGAGGTCGAGCTGCTCGGGCGGTGCGACGACGATCCGGCCGCCGTTGAGCAGCGGCACCCACAGCTCGTAGGTCGAGAGGTCGAAGGCCGTCGGGGAGTGCATCAGCACCCGCTCGTGTCCGCCGCCGCGCCATTCGGGGGTGAGCGCGTGGCCCACCACGTCACGGTGGGTGACGGCGACGCCCTTGGGCCGCCCGGTCGAGCCGGAGGTGTACATGATGTACGCCAACTGCCCGGGTTCGCAGCGGACTTCGACGCCGGACAGATCGGCCTCGGCCTGCGAATGATCAGCCTGCGCCAGATCGGCCAGCACCTCCCGGGTGAGCACCAGGGCGGCCCCGCTCTCCCGCAGGATCAGGTCGATGCGGGACGCCGGGAAGCGCGCGTCCAGCGGCACGTAGGCGCCGCCCGCCCTGATGATCGCCAGGATCGCCACGACCAGCTCCGCCGAGCGCTCCAGCAGCACCGCGACCGGTGTCTCCGCCCGTACGCCCTGGCGGACCAGTGCCCGTGCGAGGCGGCCGGACCGCCGGTCGAGCTCCCGGTAGGTCAGCTCGGTGCCGCCCGCCACGACGGCCACCGCGTCCGGGGTGGCGCGGACCTGGCGGGCGAACAGCTCCGGTACCGCGGCCTGGGGCAGCCCGGCGGCGGTGTCGTTGAACCCGTACAGCAGCCGGTGGCGTTCCGCGGCGGACATGAGGTCGATCCGGCTGATCGGCCGGTCGGGGTCGGCGACGGCCGCGCGCAGCAGCCGCGCCCAGCGGGCGAACAGCAGCTCCACGGTGGCCGCGTCGAACAGGTCGGTGGCGAACTCCACCGCGCCGACCAGCCCGGCGGGGCTGGGGGCACCTCCGGGGCCGCCGGTCCCGGAAGGACCGTCCTGGCGGAACTGCTCCGCCAGGCTGAAGGTCAGGTCGACCCGGGAGGTGCCGGTGGGCGCCTCCAGGTGGCCCGTCTCCAGCCCGGGCAGCGCGAACTCGCCCAGGGGCGCGTTCTGCAGGGTCAGCATGATCTGGAACAGCGGGTGGCGGGCCAGCGACCGCGCCGGGTTGACCACCTCGACCAGGTACTCGAACGGCACGTCCTGGTGGTCGTACGCGGCGAGCGCCTTCTGCCGGACCCGGCCGAGCAGGTCGGCGAAGCCCGGGTCGCCGCTGGTGTCGGTGCGCAGCACCAGGGTGTTGACGAAGAAGCCGACGAGCTCGTCCAGCGCCTGGTCGGTGCGGCCGGCGATCGGGCTGCCGATCGGGATGTCCGTACCGGCGCCGAGCCGGGTGAGCAGCGCGGCAAGGCCGGCCTGGAGCACCATGAACATGCTGGCGCCGCGCTCGGTGGCGAGGTCCCGCAGGGCCCGGTGCAGTTCGGCGTCCAGCCGGACCACGACCCGGTCGCCCCGCTGGGAGGCCACAGGTGGGCGGGGCCGGTCGGCGGGCAGCTGGAGCTGCTCCGGCACGCCCCTCAACTCGTCTTTCCAGTAGGCCAGTTGCCGGGCGAACAGGCTGTCCGGGTCGGCGGCGTCGCCGAGCAGGTCGCGCTGCCACCGGGTGTAGTCGGCGTACTGCACCGGCAGCGGGGACCACTGCGGCTCCTCGCCCCGGCAGCGGGCCGCGTAGGCCGCGGCGAGGTCGTGGGAGAGCGGGCCCATCGACCAGCCGTCGGCGGCGATGTGGTGCACCACGACCAGCAGCACGTGCCGGTCGGGGGCGAGCGCGTAGAGCTCCGCCCGGACCGGCGGCTCCGCCGCCAGGTCGAAGCCGCGCCGGGCCGCGTCCGCCAGCCGTTCGGCCAGCCGGCTCTCGTCGAGCTCGACCACCGGCAGTCCCGGATACGCGTCGGAGGCGCTCAGCACGACCTGGTACGGCACGCCGTCCGTCTCGCGGAAGACGGTCCGCAGGCTCTCGTGCCGGGCGATCACGTCCGCGAGCGCGGCGTGCAGGGCCGGCCGGTCGAGTCCGCCCGTGAGGTTCAGGGCGAGGGGCATGTTGTAGGTGGCGCCGGGCCCGTCCATCCGGTGCAGGAACCAGAGCCGGCGCTGGGCGAAGGACAGCGGTACCCGGTCCGGACGGGGCTGGGCGGTCAGGGCCGGCCGCGCGGTGCCGGAACCGTCCAGGCGGGCCGCCAGGCCGGCCACGGTCGGCGTCTCGAAGAGCGTGCGGACCTCCAGTTCCGCGCCGAGGGTCGCCCGCACCCGGGAGGCCAGGCGGGTCGCCAGCAGTGAGTGCCCGCCCAGGTCGAAGAAGCTGTCCTCGACGCCGACCTGCGCCAGCCCGAGCACCTCGGCGAACAGCTCGGCGAGCAGCTGCTCCTGCGGGGTGCGCGGCGCCCGCCCGGCCGCGGCCGCACCGAGGTCGGGGGCGGGCAGGGCACGGCGGTCGAGCTTGCCGCTGGCGGTCAGCGGCAGGGCGTCCAGTGCGACGAAGGCCGACGGGACCAGGTAGTCGGGCAGCCGGCCCCGCAGCCAGTCGCGGAGTTCGCCGATGAGGGCGCCGGTCCCCCGGTTGCCGGTCGGGCGGTTGGTCAGCGACGACACCGCGGTGCCGGCCGGCCGCGCCGGCCGGTAGGCCTCGACGGGTGCGTCCGCCGGTCCGTCGGTGAGGAGCACGTCGAGGGCCTCGGGCGCGTCGGCGGACCAGGTGACGTCCACCCGGCGGCCGAGCTCCCCGCCGAGGGCGTGGAAGTCCTCCGGGTCGGGCAGGCCGGCGTCGTCCGGGCCGTGCAGCCGGTCCAGCAGCCCGGCGAGCGTGCCGTCGCCGTCCCGCACCGCCCGGGCCAGATCGGCCTCGCGGGCGACGCGACGGTTCGGGACCCCGGTGAGCCGCAGCGGGCCGGTGCCCGGCCGCCCGAGCATGATCAGCCAGCGCCGGGAGAGGAGAAAACGGTACACACGGGCACGGTACGCGCACCTC
>NZ_JBEYVJ010000574.1:0-3586 GCF_040643935.1 Kitasatospora sp. NPDC047058
GGAGAAGGCCGCCGCCGAGGCCGAGGCCAACCCGCCGCGGGTGCTGGTCGGCCTGGTCTCCGAGGGCTTCCGGGTGATTCCACGGGCCGCGGGGCGTCGGCTGGAAACGAATTATCCGGTTCCGCGAAATACTCCTGCCATGGAACGGAAATACGAGGCAGAGGATTCCGTTCGATATTCCGGGTGGAATCGAGGGGTCCGGGCAGGTGAACGCGAGGAGGCGGAACCGCACCCTCCGCCCGGCGCGCGCCGGAGCCCGCCACGGCGGCGCGGGCCGGGCTGCCGGGGGAGGGGTGACCCGAGACGGTCGGCATCACCGCAGGTGGAGGCGGTGATCCCGACGGGCCGGCCGAGGGTGGAGTGATCGCCCCGGGCGGCTTTCCCGCGCCGCGCCGGCCCCACCGCGCCACGGGACGGCGCACGGCTCTGCGCCGGGCTTACGGACCGGCTCCGTGTGCGATCCGGTGCGCAGAATCGTTTTATCGCCGGCCCTGTGCGCCGTTGCGGAGAATTCCTCCCGGGCTCCACTATTCGGATGGTCGCATCGCCATACAGGACATCTGGTCCGTGGCATCCGGCCGGCACCTCCGCGACGCCGGGCGCGACACCCACCGGCTCTCCGCCACCGTCTTTTCTCCGTCGTCCCGCCTGCGCAGATCCCTGCACCGAGGAGGGTTCCGTTGGACAACCGGTACGAGGCCTACGCCTACGCCGACCCGCTCTTCTACGACTCGCCCCGGCGCTGGGGAGCGCACGAGGAGTTCGCCGCCGTCGCCCGGCCGCTGCCGGACGGCTGGGAGCGCGGCGAGCTGGAGATGTGGTCCGTCGTCCGTCCCGTCGACGTCCGGATCCCCGACCAGGGGTGGAAGATCCACGTCTCCTCGTGCATCGAGACCGCGGAGGAGGTCCTGGAGACCGTCCACGCCTACTGCCTGCGGGAACGCATCACCTTCAAGTTCCTGCGCGGGCTGCCGATCCTCCAGGTCCAGAACTCCAAGTACGCCCCGCGCGGCTCCAGCGGGAAGTTCTGCACGCTCTACCCGGTGGACGACGCGGAACTCGGGCGCTGCCTCGACGGTCTCGGCGGGCTGCTGGCCGGCCGCAAGGGCCCGTACATCCTCAGCGACCTGCGCTGGCAGGACGGCCCGCTCTACCTGAGATACGGCGGCTTCGCCGAACGCCACTGCCGCAACGAGAAGGGCGAGCGGGTGCTCGCGCTCACCGGACCGGACGGGCGGCTCGTCCCGGACGTCCGCGGGGCGGGGTTCGCCGTCCCGCCCTGGGCACCCGTCCCGGAGTGCATCGCCCCGGCCGTGGCCGAGCGCGCGGCCCAACAGGACACCGGACTGCCCTACACGGTGGAACGCGTCCTGCACTTCTCCAACGCCGGCGGCGTCTACCTGGCCCGCGACGGCGCGGACCGGCCCCCCGTGGTCCTGAAGGAGGCCCGCCCGTACGCCGGCCTCGACCAGCGGGGCGTCGACGCGGTGACCCGGCTGCGCAACGAGCACGCCGTCCTCCTCCGCCTGGCCGGCGCCCCCGGAGTGCCCGCCGAGCACGGGCTGCTGACCGCCTGGGAACACGAGTTCCTCGTCCAGGAGTACGTCGAGGGGCAGTCCCTCAGCGAGTGGCTGACCGCCCGCTACCCGCTGATCCACCCCGGCGCCGACGAGGACACCGTCGCCGGGTACACCCGCGACGCCCTCGCCATCGTCGGCCAGGTGGAACGGGCGATCGCGGAGATCCACGCCCGCGGCGTGGTCTTCGGAGACCTCCACCCGCGGAACCTGATCATCCGGCCGGACGGCGAACTCTGCCTCATCGACTTCGAACTCGCCAGCACCGTCGAGGCCTTCCTCAGGCCGGCGCTGGGAGCCGCGGGATTCACCGCACCGCTCGGCTACACCGGGACGGACATCGACCGGTACGGACTGGCGGCGATCCGCCTCTGGCTCTTCTACCCGCTGGCCCAGCTGACCGCCCTCGACCCGGGCAAGGCCGGACAGCTCGCCGACGCCCTGGAACGCCGCTTCCCCGTACCGCCCGGCTACGCCGACGACATCCGCCGCTACCTCGGCGCCACGCCGTCCGACGGCCGCACGCCCCGCCCCGAGCTCGACCGCGGCCGGGCCGCGACCCGGGCGCTGCTGGAGGCCCCCGTCGCCGACTGGCCGGCCATCAGGGACTCGCTGGCCGCCGGCATCGCCGCGATGGCCACCCCCGACCGCACCGACCGGCTCTTCCCCGGGGACGTCGCCCAGTTCACCCAGGGCGGGCTCGGCCTGGCCCACGGCGCGGCGGGCGTGCTCTACGCCCTCCACGCCACCGGAGCCGCCGTCGACCCCGGCCACGTCCGCTGGCTGGCCGACGCCGCCCGCGGCCGCACCCTCCCGGCCGGCCTCTACCACGGCGGCCACGGCGTGGCCTACGCCCTGGACCTGCTGGGCGAGCGCGAACAGGCGCTGGAGCTCCTGCCGCGGCTCACCGGCTCCGCCGACGCCGAACCGGCGCCGGGGCTGGCCACCGGCGGGCCCGGCATCGCCCTCACCCTGCTCCACTTCGCGCTCGCCACCGGCGACGACCGGCAGCTGGAGGAGGCGGTCACCCTCGCCAGGACCGCCGCGGCGACCTGGGAGAAGGAGGGCCGCGGCGACCCCAGGCGCCGGGCCGGACTCCTCGCCGGAGCCTCGGGCGCGGCCCTCGCCCTCGTCCGGCTCCACGAGCACACCGGCGACCACGCCCTGCTCGACCAGGCCGAGACCCTGCTGGAACTCGACCTCGACCGGTGCGTCAGGGTCGCCGACGGCACGCTCCAGGTGGTCGACGGCCGCCGGGTCCTGCCCTACATCGAGACCGGCAGCGCGGGCATCGGCATCGCGTTGGACGCGCTGCTCGCCCACCGGCCGGACTCCGCCCTGGCGGACCGGGAGGCGGAGATCCGCCGGGCCGCCGAACCCGAGTTCGTCATCCAGCCCGGCCTGTTCAACGGACGGGCCGGACTGATCGGCCACCTCGCCCTCACCCGCCGGCGGGCCGTCACCGCGCCCGACGCCGACGCCGCGCTGCTGGACCGCCAACGGGCGCTGCTCGCCCTGCACCAGGTCCCCTACCAGGGGCGGCTCGCCTTCCCCGGCGACCAGCTGCTGCGCCTCTCGGCGGACCTCGCCACCGGCTCCGCCGGCGTGCTGCTGGCGCTGGGCACGGCCCTCGCGGGCACCCCGTTCCTCCCGTTCACCGGGGCGCCCGGCACCGCACCGCCGCGCTCGCGCCCCACCTCCCGCTGACGGGCCGCCAGGCTCGTACGCCCCCGGCGCGACCACCGCGCCCCACCGGCTCCCGGCCGCCCGGCCGGGTGATTCACCGCACAGTGAAGGAGAAAGTCATGGCGATCCTCGACCTCCAGACCCTGGAGCTGCCCGAGACCGAGGCGGCCCCGATCGACGACACCCTCGCCAGCACCAGCTCGCTGAGCGTCCTGAACTGCGGGACCAGCACGGTCAGCACGCTCGTCTGCCTCTGACCCCTACCACCCGCCCCTAGGGCGGGCCGTACGGTGAGGCCGGCCGGCTGACCTCCGGGCACCGGC
>NZ_JBEYVJ010000575.1:0-3565 GCF_040643935.1 Kitasatospora sp. NPDC047058
GTCAGCCTAGGTGGGGGAGCAGGGGAGTCGACCGCTCCGGCGCGGCGCGGCGCGCCACCGGGCGGGCAGGGTCCGGCGCGCGGACCCCGCCCGTTCCGGACGGCCGTCCGGCGGGCTACCGCAGGACGGACTCGACCATGACGCCGCAGGGCGTCGAGTCGGCGGTGTCGCCGTCCGAAAGCGGCTTGCGCACCACGGACAGCTTCGACTCGCCCTCCCACGGGTCGATCCGCACCGCGTCCTCCGCGTAGTCGACGATCACCGAGTCCATGACCCGCCAGCCGCGGTCGGGCTTGAACAGCGCCACCCGGAGATTGACCTTGCCGAAGTCGCTCGCCAGCGACAGCCACACCCTGCCGACCGGGATGTCGGGGTCTCCGACCCACACGCGGGGAACCGGTACGACGGTCGCCTCGCCGAATCCGGTCTTGAGGGGTACCACTGCGACGCCCATGGCGTCCTCCTTCTGTTGGAGCGAACCGGTGGGAACCGGCCGGGTGGGGGTGGAGTAGCCGTTCCAGCGCCAGAGCGTCATCTCGCCGCCGCCGCGCGGGTCACGCGGGTCGGCCGTCGGCGGGCACACCCCGTCGGGGAAGCGGGGGGCGAAGTAGCCGGCGACGTAGGGGTCGGTCCGGCGGAAGGTGTGGGACCAGACGCCGTTGCCCTGTCCGTGCTGCCCCGGGGGAAGGCTGTTCCCGCCCTTCGTGTAGACGTTCTGCTGGTCGAAGCCGACGACGATCTCGGTGTGCTCGCCGTCGCCGAAGTTCACCCAGGAGCCCACCGACGGGTACAGGGACCAGTAGCCCTTCGAGCGCGCCCAGTTGGAGAAGTCCTTCACGTTGTCGGTCTTCTTCACCACGGAGGCGAGGCCGACGTCGTGGTACATGTCCCAGTCGAAGATCACGCACCATTCCACGGCGTTCTCGCCGAACTCCTCCCCGAACCGGGTGAGGTTGTTCCAGCCGCCGTTGCTGTTCCAGCCCTCGTAGATCTTCTCCTCGATGCTCATCAGGTGGTCCGTCAGCCGGACCCAGTCCGGGATACCGACGGGCGCCGGTGTCCCGTGGGCGGACCCGCCGTTGGGACTGGGCTGCCCGGCCCACGCCTTCAGCTCGTCGAGCGAGGCGAACCGGCCCACGTCCTGGTCCAGCGGCTCCTTGGTGTACTGGTGGAACAGCCACGGGTGCTGGATCGGCGGCTGCCCCGCGGGATGGCTGTAGTCGGCGATCCAGAGGCCGTCTCCGCAGTTGCTGTTCCGGTCCACGTTCAGCCAGTTGCTGCTGTCCGTGTACAGGATGACCTTGTGGCCGTGCGCCGCAGCCCGCACGTACGCGAGCCAGGCGTCCTTGTAGTCGCGGGCCTTCTGGTCCGCGACGTGCTGCCCGTACCACTCCCAGTCGAGGGCGAGGATCTCACCGCCGAGCAGCCGGGTCTGGCTCAGGAAGTACTTGCCCTGCGCCACGGGATCGCCGGCGATGTTCGGGTAGTGGTAGAACCCGACGGCGAGGCCGGCGTCGCGTGCGGTCTGCGCCTGGTCGGCCATCTTGGGATTGGGGTACGTGGTCCCTTCGGTGGCCTTGATGAAGAGGAACTGCTGGCCGGACACGTTGGGGTGCTTCGGCTGCCACGCCGACACGTCATATCCGTGGATCATGCGCTCGTCCTTTCCGGCGCGTCCCCGTGGTGCGTCTTCGGGTGCCGTGGAACGACTGAGCGTGTCTGTCCGACGAGCGGGGTCCGGGACCTTCCGGCTCAGCCGCGCGGGAACGGTGCGGGCCGCCTGGCGGGGACGTGGCCCCAGCGCAGTTGCACCGTACGTTCACCATCTCACCGGCACGCGGGCCCATCAACCCCGGCCTGGTTCGACTACGCAGGGTGTCGATTTCCTTGATCCGCAAGCGGTATCCGGCGGGTGGCCCGGGGAACTGACCGGCGGTCTGCTCCGGGCTCCGGCGAGGGCCGGCTGGCGGCACGCACCCGGCGGGCCCGGGCCGCGGAATCGCACCCCGGGCCGATGCGTCAGGCCGTCGAGGCCGGGCAGGCGTGAGAGTGGGCCCGCACGCCGGGCCTCCCGGCGGGGCCCGACCGAGACGGGCACCTACCGGGTCCCGGGACGGGAAGGAGCATGCGGTGCACACCGGTGACGGCGGGCTGCTGGGCCCGGTGATGGCGGATCTCCTGGAGGCCGCGCACCGGGCCGGGCCGCGGGACGTCCCCGGCCTGGTGCGGCGGGCCGGGCGAAGGCTCGGCGCCAGCCACGTCTGGATCTACCTCGCGGACGTCCAGCAGGAGACGCTGGTCGCCCTCCCCAGCCCGGACGCGGCGGGGGAGGCCCTGTCGGGCGCGCCGCCGGTGCAGGAGACCGTGGACATCGACGGCTCGCTCGCCGGACGCGCGTACCGGACCGAAACCCTCCAGGTCGGTTCCCCGCCGAACCACGCCGGAGCCCGTTCCGGCCCGGATGCGAGCGGCCCGGACGCGCCCGCGCCGACCTCCGACGCGGTCGCATGGCTGCCGCTGGTGGACGGCATCGGACGGATCGGCGTCCTCCGCGTGGCCGCCCCGGAACTGGACGCCCGCCTGCTGGCCGACTGCCGCACGCTGGCGTCCGCGGTCGCGCTGCTGATCGCGACGAAGACCCAGTTCAGCGACGTCCTGGTCCAGACGGTGCGCAGCCGCCGGATGACCTTGCAGGCCGAACTGCTCTGGGCGTTCGTGCCGCCCCGCACCATCGGCACCAGCCGGGTGACCTCCAGCGCGGTCCTGGAACCGGCCTACGACATCGGCGGCGACGCCTTCGACCACAACCTCGCCGGTCCCGGCCTCCACCTGACCCTGGTCGACGCGATGGGCCACGACCTCGCCGCCGGCGGCTGCAGCGCCGTCGCCCTGGCCGCCTGCCGCTCCACCCGGCGCGGCGGCGGCACCCTCCCCGACATCGCCGACACCATCGAGGCCGCCATGGCGCGCTGGATCCCCGACCGCCTCCTCACCTGCGTCATCGCCGACCTCGACACCGTCACCGGCCGCCTGGCGTGGATCAACTGCGGGCACCCCGCCCCGCTGCTGATCCGCGACCGCCACATCGTCGACCGGGCCTTCGACCGCCGCCCCCACCTCCCGCTCGGCCTGTCCGCCGCCTTCCATGCGCACCGGGCCGAGGTCCACACCGCCCAGCTGGAACCCGGCGACCGGATCCTCCTCTACTCCGACGGCGTCACCGAGGCACGCGACACCGACGGCGAACTCTTCGGCGAGCAGCGCCTCGCCGACACCGTCGTCCGCGCCATGGCCGACGGCCTGCCCGCACCCGAGGCGCTGCGCCGCCTGATGCTGCGGATCCTCGCCCACCAGGACCACCGGCTGCGCGACGACGCCACCATCCTCCTCACGGAATGGCACCCTGACGGCTGACCGGGCAGGGTGCGATTCCGGTGGTGCCCGCCTCCGCCTCAGGACGCCGTCGGCTCGTTGTGGGCCCGGCCGGCCCGGCGCCCCAGGGCGGTGAGCCGGTGAACCGGGCCGCCGCGCGGGTGCCGGGCCGCCGCCCGGACGCCCGGCACGC
>NZ_JBEYVJ010000576.1:0-3558 GCF_040643935.1 Kitasatospora sp. NPDC047058
GTCCTCCGGGGCGAGCACGGCGCGCCAGTGCGGCAGTTCCGCGACCCGCTCGGGGGCGTGCGCCGCCTCCGCCAGCGCCGTGCTCCAGCGGGCGAACGGGGTGCGCACCGGGGGAAGTTCGATCGGCCGGCCCTCGCGCCAGGCGTCCCAGGCCAGGGCCAGGTCGCGCAGCAGGACGTGCCAGGAGGCGCCGTCCACGGCCAGGTGGTGGACCGCGAGCAGGAGCAGGCCCCGCTCGCCGGGGGTATCGAGCCAGCGGGCCTGGAGCATCACCCCGGCGCGCGGGTCCAGTCCGGCGGCGGTCGGCTCGAGGTGCTCGGCGACCATGGCCCGCGGGTCGTCCGCGCCCTCGGGGAGCTCGATGCGCCGCACCAGGCCGGCCGGGTCGACGCGGTCGGCCGGGGTGGTCTCCAGGTGCCATCCGCCGGTGTCCACCAGCCGTGCGCGCAGCAGGTCGTGGTGGCGGACCACCGCGGTCACGACGGCGTCGAGGCCCGCCGGGGAGAGGCCGGCCGGGGTGCGCACCGGCAGCGACTGGTGGTAGGCGTCGACGGCGCCGCCGAGCTCCTCCAGCCGGCGCAGGGCCGGGGTCGGCGCGACCGCGCCGGGGGCGTCGGACCCGGCGGACGCGTCGTCACCGCCCCCGGTGGGCTCGGTCGGCTCGGCGACCTCGGCGAGCCCGCGCGGGGTCTCACGGGCGAAGACGTGCTTCAGCGTGACGGCCCAGCCCTTCTCCCGGGCCCGGGCGACCAGTTGGATCGCGGTGATGCTGTCGCCGCCCAGCTCGAAGAAGGAGTCGTCCGGGCCGGCGTCCGCGCCCAGCACGTCGCGCACCACGGCGACCAGGGCGTCCAGGGCCCGGTCCGGGTCGGCGCCGGCGGGGGCTGCGGGCGCGGCCGGGGTGGTGTCCCGGGGCGGGTCCGCCGGTTCGGTGCCCGCGGGGCGACGGGCGACGGAGGGGCGCACCGCCGCGGGGACGACCGACGGGTCCTCGGCCGCCGCCCGCACCAGAGCCAGGAAGTCCTCCTGGTGGCGGGCGAGCGCGTCGGCGTCGTAGCGGGCGGCGCTCCCGTCGAGGTGCACGCCGAGCCCCCGGTCCCGCTGGCGTCCGGTGACGGCCACGGCCAGGTCGCCGACCGGACCGTTGGAGAGGTTGTGGGCCACTGCGGGATACCCGCCGAAGTCGAAGGCGTACGGGAAGGTCATGACGTTCACCGACGGCCCGAGCACGCCCTGTGCGCCGCGCCGGAACCCCAGGTCGCGGTGCAGGTCCTCGAAGCGGTACCGCTGGTGCGGCAGGGCCTCCTTGACGACCGCGGCCGCCTGCCGGGTCAGCTCCGCGAAGGACCGGCCGGGCCGCACCTCCAGCCGGATCGGCACGACGTTGGACAGCATGCCCGGGGTGCGGCGCGCGAGCTCGCCCCGGCGGGCCGTCACCGGCAGCGAGACGACCACGTCCTCGGCGCCGGTGGCCAGGTGCAGCTGCGCGGCGAGGATCGCGACCACGGCCGGCGCCAGGGACCGGCCGAGGCCGGCCCGCAGCCGGTCGGCCCGGTCGGCCGGGATCCGCGCGGTGCTGCGCAGCACGGGCGCGGTGGGCTGCCACGGGCCGTCGCCGAGCGAGGCGGGGGCCGGACGGTCCGCCAGCCGCTGCGTCCAGTACCGGCGGTCGGCCTCGAACGCGGGCGAGGCCCGGTAGGCCTCGTCGTCGGCGAGCAGGGCGTGCAGCGGGCAGAAGTCCGGGGCCGGGGCCGGGAGGCCGGCGCTCTCGCAGGTGTAGAGGTCGGCCACCCGCCGGGCGAACAGGGCCGCGCCGTAGCCGTCGATCGCCACGTGGTGGGCGCGCTGGTACCAGAGGAACCGCCGTGCGGAGAGCCGGAGCAGGCCGACGGTGCACACCGCGTCCCGGGTCACGTCCAGCGGCCGGGCCAGGTCCTGCCGCATCCAGTGGCCGGCGGCGGCCGCGGGGTCGGCGGCGGCGGACAGGTCCAGGACGTGGACCCGGGGGGCGGGGGCGGTGCGCGGCGACTGGCGCGGGCCGTCGGGGGTGTCGGTGAGCACGACGCGCAGCGCCTCGGTCTCCGACCAGGCCCGGGTCCAGGCCGCGTCGAAGACCGCCGGGTCGACCGGCCCGGCGATGTCGAAGTACTCGGCGATCTGGCAGCGTCCGCCGTGGGCGACGTCCTGGTCGGCGAACCACATGCCGAGCTGGGCCCGGGAGAGCGGCAGGCCCGGGGTGACGGAACCGCCCATGTCAGGACCCGGTCCGGAGCCGCACGCCGGACCGCACGGCGGCGGGCCAGTGCGCGGGCTCGGGGCCGTACTGGCAGAGGAAGGCGTGGACGAGCCGCTCCAGGCCGAAGCCGACGCAGCCGCTGTGAACCGGCCCGTGCTCCCCGCGCCGGATCCCGAAGTTGCGGCCGAACAGGTCGTCGTGGAAGTTGAAGGACCCGACCGCGATGGTGCGGCCCGGCGCGACGTCCAGCCGCAGTTCGTACTTGAGCTCCAGCAGCCGCTGCGACCAGATCCGCTCGGAGGTGTCGGTGCCGCAGAAGAACGGGTCGTTGCCCACCTCGCAGAAGCCGCTGAGGCCGAGATCCTCGACGAACGCGAACACCTTCCGCATGAAGGCCTCGCGGGCGGCCAGCACCTCCTCGCGCGGGCCCATCAGGACGATCTCCCGGATGGTGAAGTCCCAGAGCCGCTCCAGGGTCGTCGCGTAGGCGGCCTCGAACCGGAACGACTTGCCCCGCGCGGTCACCACCTGCAGGCCCTCGGCGGGCAGTTCGCGCCCGCCGTATTGCTGGAAGGTGTGGTAGCACATGGTCGGCGGCAGGCAGTAGTCGACGTTGTCGCAGGAGCCGAGGACCTTCGCGCCGATCCCGCCGTCGACGTGGGCGCGCTGGAACTTCTCGTACACGTCGAGGTCGTTGTGGAGCCGGGTGACGAACATCAGGTGCTGCGGGAAGGACGAGAAGTAGCCCGCGGTCTCCAGCGCGCGGGTGCTGATCAGGGTGGGGTAGCGGTACTCGCGCGCCGGGAAGTCCTGGCGCAGCAGCATCGTGACGGCCTGGTCGAAGTACTCCAGCAGCGCCAGGAGGGGTTCGCCGAGCGCCACCTGGCCCTCGCCGACCTCGTCGACCAGGCCGGCCGCGGAGAGCCGCTCGAAGGTGTCCTCCGCCGCCTCGCGGCGGTGCGGGGAGGTCCATACGGTCTTGGCGGCGGTGGCCAGCTGCGGGCGGACGTCGCCGTCGACCATGCGGTTGACCTTGTCGGCCAGCGCGGCCGCGTCGACCGGCCGGGACGACCGGAGCTCCACGGCGCGCACCTGCCCGTCGTCGTGCGCCAGCTCGTACCCGTCGATGTCGGCCGAGACGAAGAACAGGCGCCGTTCGATCTCGGACGCGAGTCGGGCCGGTACGGGGGCGCGCAGCTCGACGCGGGTGCGGTAGGACATCATGGTCGTTCACTCCTGGTGGGAGGCGGAGGCGTTCTCGGGGCGCTCGCGGGGCGCCGGCGGGCGGCCCCGGGTGCGGCGGACCCGCCGCCGCACCCGGG
>NZ_JBEYVJ010000577.1:0-3552 GCF_040643935.1 Kitasatospora sp. NPDC047058
GTGCTGGCCGTCGCTGGTCTTCGCCGACTCGGTCGCGACGATGAGATCACCGAGGCTCTCCCGCTCGACCTGTTCCCGCCCAGCCCCGGGCAGGGGCAGTGCGGCGACCGCCCGCCACCAGAGCCGCAGCGCGGGCGGGTCGGCCGGCTCGAACGGCTTGCCCGGGCGGGGCACCGCGAGCCGGGCCCCGAGCGACTGGGCCGCGGCGAGGACCCGCTCGGCGGGCTCCTCCCACGGGTGCGGGGCCAGGTTGAAGGTGCACCAGTGGATCGGCAGCATTAGTCCGCCGCCGAGGTCGAGGTGGGCCCGGACGCCCTCCTCGGGGGTCATGTGGACCTCGGGCCAGAAGTCGCAGTACGCGCCGACCTGCATCATCGTGGCGTCGAACGGGCCGAGCCGGCGGCCGATGTCGGCGAAGCCGGGGAAGTAGCCGGTGTCGCCGCTGTGGAAGATCCGGAGCCCGCCGCCGGAGACCACCCAGGAGGCCCAGAGGAAGAGCGCGCTGGTGCGCGGGCCGCGGCTGCAGTAGTGCCGGGCCGGGGTGGCGGTCAGGGTGAGCCCGGCGACCTCGGCCGACTCCCACCAGTCGAGCTCCACCAGCCGGTCGGCGGGGACGCCCCAGTGCTCCAGGTGCGCGCCGACGCCGAGCGGGACGGCGAAGACCGCGTCGGTGCCGATGAGGGCGCGGATGGTGCCCATGTCGAGGTGGTCGTAGTGGTCGTGCGAGACCACCACCACGTCGACCGGGCCGAGTTCGGAGAGCGGCAGGGGGACGGGGTGCAGCCGCTTGGGGCCGGTCCAGCCGAAGGGGGAGCAGCGTTCGCCCCAGACCGGGTCGAACAGCACCCGGCGGCCGCCGATCTCGGCGAGCACGGTGGCGTGGCCGAGCCAGGTCAGCCGCAGGCCGGAGGCGGGCGGCGCGGCGAGGTCGGCGGGGAGCAGCCGGTGCAGCGGCACGGCGGCGGCGGGCACCCGGCGGGTCTTGTCGGCGGCGAGCTGGGCCCGGGTGATCTCGAGCGGGGTGCGTTCGTAGACGAGCCGCCGGGTGGGCAGCGGGTTGCGGAAGGCCCCGTCGGCGAACTGCGGAGAGCGGTGGATCCGGGAGAGCCGTTCGCCCCGGGGGTCGGCGCCGAAGGCGTCCGTCCGGACCCGGTGCCAGGCCGCCCGGGGCAGCCCGGAGAGGGTCGGCGGGCCGGAGAACTGCGAGGTCAGACCGGCTACGCGGGAGTACCAGGGGGCGGGGCGGGGCACGGCACCTCCAAGGACGGCTACGGCTACCGGGCATGCCGGGGCGCGTACCCACGACCACGGGGCCGATTCGGTACGACCACCATCTCGTCGGAGGTTACTCGCAGTGGGCCGCCCGGACCTGGTGGGCGGCCCCGTGCGGGCCGTTCGGCGTACACCGGGGCGCGGCGGGGGCGGCCGTCCGTTCCCGGGGGGCCGGGCGGGCGCCCGTTCGCGTCGGCCGCCGGGGAGCCGGCGTCCGGTGCTACGCGTAGAAGCGGGTGATCGTCTCCGCGACGCAGTGCGGCTTGGCGCTCTCCGCGCTGGTGATGGTGAACCGGACCACGGCCTGGACGCCGCCCGGCACCTCGGTGGCGGAGACCAGTTCGGCGGTGGCCCGGATCGCGGTGCCGACCGGCACCGGGGCGGGGAAGCGGACCTTCTCCGAGCCGTAGTTGAGCGCCATCCGCACGCCCTCGACGCCGTAGCACTCCTTGGCCAGCACCGGGATCATCGACAGCGTCAGGTAGCCGTGCGCGATGGTCGAGCCGAACCGGCTCTCCTTCGCCCGCTCCGGGTCGACGTGGATCCACTGGTGGTCGCCGGTGGCCTCGGCGAACAGGTCGATCCGCTCCTGCTCGACGGTGTGCCACCGGCTGGTGCCCAGCTCGGTTCCGACGGCCGCGGTGAGGTCGGCGAGGGAGGCGAAGGTCGTCACGGTGCGCTCCTGGTGGCAGGTGGGGGTGCGGACTCCGGCAGAGTATGCCTACTCGCCGGTCACCTGTCAGGGCCCGGACCGGAAAACGATCAGGCCGGGACGGGAGGCCGGGACGCGGGCGGACGGGAGGCCGGGACGGACGCTCAAGGGCGGGGCGGCCACGGAAGGAAGGGGCGGCCACGGAAGGACGGGGCGGGACGCGGACGGCGGGACGGTGCCGGCCGCCGGCGCCGGGGGCCGGTCAGGACCGCTGCACCGTGCGGCCGGCGGGCAGCAGGTACCGGCCGCTGACCAGCTCCGGCACCAGGGCGATGAACAGCGGGTCCGGGTCGCCGACCCACGGCCGCAGTCCGGAGCGCAGCGCCTGCCGGACCTGCTCGGGCTCGCGCACCACCTCGGCCCGGCCGTGCACCAGGACGCTCCAGCCGGTACGGGTGACCAGGTCCAGCTCGTCGGCCTGGAAGGCCACGACGGTGCCGTCCAGTGCGCGCGCCGTCGTGCTCCCCCGGCGCACGGCGAGCAGCAGGCGCCCGTCCGGTGCGACCTCGAAGGCGACCGGCAGGACGGCCGGCAGCGCGTGCTCGGTGTACACCACGCGCCCGACGGGCACGGTGCTGAGCAGCCGCAGGCACTCGGCCTCGCCCAGGGTCTCCACACGGTCGTCACGGTCCATGGTTCCGATCGTCCACTCGCCCCGGCGGCGGCCGATAGGGCCCATGGTCCCGGAGCGGCCGGGCCGGGAGCCCCGTCGGCGGGCCCGCGGGGCGCTAGCTTGTCGGCAGCGGCGCGGAACGTGCCGGTGGCACGCCCCGCACGGCGGCGGCCGGGGGACCGCCGGTACGGCACGCGCGGCCGGACGGCGCACGTGGTGGCGGGTGGGCGGCCCCGGGTTCGGCGGGGCCCGCGAGGAGGGGGTGGTGCGGGTGGTCAACGGGGTCGACCTCGTGGTGATCGGGGCGGACGGCGGACCGGACCGGGGCTTCGCCGGTTCGGCGCACGCGGCGGCCGGGGCCCGGCTGCTCGCCGACGTCCTGCCCGGGATGTTCTTCGACGCCGGCTCGGCCGGCTGCCGGGTCGCGGTGGCGGACCCGGGCGCGGACGCCAACACCATGCTCACCGCGGTGCGCGAGGCGGCCGCCCGGCCCGGCCGGTGGCTGCTGGTCTGCCTGGCGGGCCAGCTGGTCGCCGACCCGCGCGGGCGGCGGCTGGCCCTGGTCACCGGCGGCTCCACCGCGGACAACGCCTACCGGCGCGGGCTGGCCTGGGACTGGGTGGTCAGCGCGATGGTCCACGGCGGCCACGAGGAGGCGCTGCTGCTGGTCGACGCCGTCGCCGACCGGGACACCTGGGCCGCGCTCGAACGCGGCGGCGGCGAGGACGGCGCGGGCGAGCTGCTCAGCTACCCGCGGGTGCCGCTCTGGGGCAGAGTCGGCCGCTACACCGGCGGCAGACGCGGGCGGGACGCGGTCCTGCCCGGTGGCGAAGGATCGTTCACCCGCGCCCTGGCGACGGTGCTCCGGCAGGGGCTGCCCGGTGCGCCCGCCGCCGTCTCTCCGCTCGACCTGCAACCGGCGGTCGCCGCCGTGCTCGACGGCGGCGGCCCGGAG
>NZ_JBEYVJ010000578.1:0-3546 GCF_040643935.1 Kitasatospora sp. NPDC047058
TTCCGATCTACTAGCACCTCAAGCTAGCGCGTCTGCCATTCCGCCACCCGGACGGGGTGTCGTCCTCGCGGCCTCGTCGGCCGCGCTGACAGATGTAACTGTAGCAGTGATCGGCTTGCGCTCCCAAAACGGCTGTGAACGGGGGAGCCGCAGGTGGCGGCGGGGGTCGGGGGGCGGCCCGTGGTGCCGGTGTGACCAGCGTGTTTCCCGGGGTTTCCGCGGGCTTCGCGGGGTGGATCCCGGTGGGGGGCTGGGGGAGGATGGGCGGACGTGCTCGTACGGCCCGGGTGCAGCTCCCGGGGGTGGCGCGACCGGCGCGCCGGTGCGGGGCAGAGACGAGGAGTGACCGTGAGCGAGCGGAGCGAGTCGACGACGGGGCGGGCGGCGGCGCCGAAGGTGACGGCCGAGTCGGAGGTCGCCGGGATCTGTCGCGATCTGATCCGGATCGACACCAGCAACTACGGCGACGGATCCGGGCCGGGGGAGCGGAAGGCGGCCGAGTACGTGGCCGAACAGCTCGCGGAGTTCGGCCTCGAACCGCAGATCATCGAGTCGGCCAAGGGGCGCGCGTCCACCGTGGTCCGGATCGAGGGCGAGGACCGGTCGCGCCCGGGCCTGCTGATCCACGGGCACACCGACGTGGTGCCGGCCAACGCCGCGGACTGGACGTACGACCCGTTCTCCGGCGAGATCGCGGACGGCTGCGTCTGGGGGCGCGGAGCGGTCGACATGAAGGACATGGACGCGATGACGCTGGCCGTCGTCCGCGACCGGCTGCGGACCGGGCGCAAGCCCCCGCGGGACCTGGTGCTGGCCTTCCTCGCGGACGAGGAGGCGGGCGGCACGTACGGCGCCCGGTACCTGGTGGACAAGCACCCGGACCTGTTCGAGGGGGTGACCGAGGCCATCGGCGAGGTCGGCGGCTTCTCGTTCACCGTCAACGACCGGACCCGGCTCTACCTGGTGGAGACGGCCGAGAAGGGCATGCACTGGATGCGGCTCACGGTCGAGGGCCGGGCCGGCCACGGGTCGATGGAGAACGACGACAACGCCATCACCGAGCTCTGCGAGGCGGTCGCCCGGCTCGGGCGGCACACCTTCCCGCTGCGGATCACCAAGACCGTCCGGGCCTTCCTGGACGAGCTGTCGGACGCGCTCGGCGTCGAGCTCGACCCGGAGAACATGGACGAGACGCTGCGGGTGCTGGGCGGCATCGCCAAGATGATCGGCACCACGCTGCGCAACACCGCCCAGCCGACCATGCTCGGCGCCGGCTACAAGGTGAACGTGATCCCCGGCCAGGCGACCGCGCACGTGGACGGGCGGTTCCTGCCGGGCTACGAGGAGGAGTTCCTCGCCGAGCTGGACAGCGTGCTCGGCCCGCGCGTGAAGCGGGAGAGCCTGCACTCGGACAAGGCGATCGAGACCAGCTTCGACGGCGCGCTGGTCGAGGCGATGCAGACCGCGCTGCGCGCCGAGGACCCGATCGCGCGCGCCGTGCCGTACTGCCTCTCCGGCGGGACGGACGCCAAGTCGTTCCAGGACCTCGGCATCCGTTGCTTCGGGTTCGCACCGCTGCAGCTGCCGCCGGACCTCGACTTCGCCGGGATGTTCCACGGCGTGGACGAGCGGGTGCCGGTGGAGGGGCTGAAGTTCGGTGCGCGGGTGCTGGACCGCTTCATCGACCTGAGCTGAGCGGCACGCGGCCCGGGCCGCCCTGCACGGCGCCCTGCACGGCCCGCTCCCGGGATGCCGGGGGCGGGCCGTCCGCATTGTCCGAGCTAATGATTTGCAACGGTCGGAAAGGTGGCCCGGAGAAACGATTCGCCCCGATTTCCGGGGTCGAGTACCTGTGCGAGTCGTCACCGTTGCGAGTGAATGGGTGCGTTGCTCCGTACCCCGTTTGCCACACCCTCGTTCATTCCAGTGCAGCCCGCCGAACGGGTCGCGTTGTCCATACAGGAGGAATGATGAAGGTCAAGAAGATCGCCGCCGTGACCGCCGCCACCGGTGGCCTGGTGCTGGCCGCCGCCGGTGTCGCGTCCGCGCACGGCGGTGCCACCGCCGACGGTGTGGCCGCCGGTTCCCCGGGCGTGGTTTCGGGCAACCAGGTGCAGATCCCGGTGCACATCCCGGTGAACGTCTGCGGCAACACCGTCAGCGTGATCGGCCTGCTGAACCCGGCGTTCGGCAACCACTGCGCCAACTTCTGAGCGTGTGGTTGACCGTGTGACCGCCTGAGCGGTGGATCACCGGGTCGACGACTCACTTGGCCCCCGGGTGGCGGACGCGCCGCACCGGGGGCGCTTGCGTGTCCGGCCGCAGGCCCTCCGGCGGCCCCCGTCGGACGGTCGGTAGACGGTCGGTGGATGGTCGGTGGACGGCTGCGGGGCGGCTGCCGGACGGTCGCGCGCGGACGCCGGATACCCGTCCCGGGGTCATCTCACACGATCGGGTGAAGCGAGTGCGTTCGGCTCAACCTCCCGGGCAGCGCCTCGTTGTCCCCTGTGCATTCGAAGACCTGGCCAGTTATTCGGAAATTCCGACTTTCTGTAGGTCTTCACGTCGTCTCGATACGTCAGGGGAAAATATGAGGAATGTAGCCAAGAAGGGGCTCCTCACGGCCGTGGCCACCGGCAGCGTCCTGGCCTCGACCGCCGGCTACGCCTACGCGGGCGCCGAGGCGCAGGGGGGCGCGGTCGGTTCGCCGGGCGTGGCCTCGGGGAACTCGGTGCAGGTGCCGGTCGAGGTGCCGATCAACGCCTGCGGCAACACCGCCGACGTGGTCGGCATGCTGAACCCGGCGTTCGGCAACCACTGCGCCAACGCCTCCGGGCACCGCGGTGGAAGCGGAAGCGGCAGCGGCCAGAGCGCCTCGGGGGCGTCCGCCGCCGGCTCGACGGCCGGGTCGCCCGGTGTGGTCTCCGGCAACAGCGTCCAGGTGCCGGTGCACGCGCCCGTCAACGCCTGCGGCAACTCGGTGAACGTGGTCGGCGTCGGCAACCCGGCGTTCGGGAACGCGTGCGGCAACGAGACGCACACGGCGCCCACCCCGCCCAGCAAGCCGGACGACGACTGCCCGGACGAGCACGGCCCGCACAACCCGCCGCCCGGCCAGCCGTCCACGCCGCCGTCCACCCCGCCCTCGCACACCCCGAGCAGCGGTGAGACCACGCCCGGCAACCCCCGGACGGTCACCCCGGCCCCCACGCCTGCGGCCACCCCCGCGACCGCCCAGGCCGTGCCGGTCCACAACGCGAGCCCCCAGGCCACGCCGCCGGCCACCGACAGCCAGCTGGCCTCCACCGGCGCGGGCGGCACCGAGCTGCTCGGCGCGGCGGGCCTCGCCCTGCTGCTCGGCGGCGGCGTCCTCTACCGCCGGGCCCGCGCCGGCGTGCGCTGACCCCGCCCGTGCGCCCGCGGCCGTCGCCGGACGGGACGGCCGCGACCAGGAGAACGCCGGTGTCCGGGCCGAGTCGCTGACCGTGCACGCGGCCGACGAGGACGGAGCCTCCCCTGCCCGGAGCGGGCGGGCGGCCCGGTGAG
>NZ_JBEYVJ010000579.1:0-3522 GCF_040643935.1 Kitasatospora sp. NPDC047058
GGCGCCGGAGACGGTGGTCACCGAGAGGTTGCCGACGCCGTCGCCGAGCTGGCCGGAGAGGCGCTTGGCTCCCCAGCTGCCGCCGACCTTGAGCTGCTCGAAGGTGCTGGAGATCTGGCCGCTGTTGGTGCCGGCCTCGACCCTGGTGTCGGCCAGCGAGGGGAGCCGGACGCCGACCGCGCCGCTGACCGTGGTGACCTTGATGTCGGTCGGGGTGGCCACGGCGAGGTCCAGGGTGACCGCGCCGGTGACGGCGTTGGCCTGCACCTTGTCGGCGGTGCCGGCGACCACGGTGAGCCCGCCGGAGACGGTGTTGAGCTTGAGCTCGCCGGCCACCGACTGGGCGTCCACGTCGCCGGTGATGGTGTTGGCGGAGGTCCGCCCGGTCAGGCCGACCAGGGTGACGTCGCCGTTGGCGGTCTGCGCCGAGACGTGCCCGGCGAAGCCGGAGACGGTGGAGCCGGCGGAGACGGTGCCGACCTTGACCTCGGTGGCGGCCGGCACGGTCAGCGTGACCGAGGCGACCCGCTTGTGCTTGAAGGAGGAGAGGAAGCCCTTCACCGAGTTGACCGACTTGAGGACGTCGCCGAACTCGCTCCAGCTGCTGAGGTCCTGGTAGGTGACCGTCAGCACGCCGTCCACGAGGGTGACGTGGAGCGGCTCGCCCTTGAGCTCGGTGACCTCCAGGCGGGCCGGGCCCTCGGCGGCGACCACGTTCACCGCGCCGTCGACGATCCGCACCTGAAGGGTCCGGACCTCCTCGTCGATGGTGATCCTGTCGGGCCCCTCGACCGTCCACTGGCTCATCTCTGCCGCCTCCCGTCGTGACTCGCGATGTATCGCGTTCTCTTTTAAAGACGATATATCGTGTGACGGCGTAGTCAAGGGATTCCGGCCCCGAGGCGGACCCGGAGCCGACCCGGAGGCGCCCCCTACGGGAAGCCGCCCCTGGGGACGCGGAGGGCCCGGGAGGCGTCGCCTCCCGGGCCCTGTCCGGCTGCGGTCTACCGCGTCACTCGTCGTCCTCGTCGTCGAGCCGCGCCAGCCAGGTGGCCAGCCGCTCGACCGGGATCTCGAAGTCGGGGTTGAGGTCGACGAACTCGCGCAGGCGCTCGGCCAGCCACTCGAAGGTGACCTCCTCGTCGCCGCGCCGGTTCTCCAGCTCCTCGATGCCGCGGTCGGTGAAGTACACGGTTCGCTCCGGTCCGGTGGTGGTGTTCGACCCGGTCAGGATAGTCCGGGCTGGCCGTTGGCCCGCCAGGTGCTGACGGTGACCTTGGCCGCCCCGGTCGAGGCGTCGGCGACCTCCACCGCGGCGATCGCGATGTTCTGGCTGGTGCGGTCGCGGATGCAGAGCAGGCGGCCCGCGGTGACCCGGTTGAAGCTCAGGTCGGTGTCCGGTCGGGAGTCGATCGCGGCGGCGCACTGCTCCGGCGTGACGGCGGTGTCGCTGATCACCGCGAAGTCGGACTCGCTGTCGCCGACCGCGTCGAAGGAGTCCGCCCTGCCGCCGCAGCAGACCGCCTTCTTGACGCCGAGACCCCACTTCAGGCCGCTGGTGGTGCGGGGCACCACCTTGCCGGCGTTCAGGTCGATCCGGTACGCATCACTGGCGTACTCCGCCCCGGGAACGGCGAGCGCGACCTTGTCGAGCGCCGGGGTGTAGCCGCTCGGCCGGGCCGGTGCCGAGACGCCGCCCGAGCCCGGCGAGGCCGACTTCGAGGGCGCGGCCGACGTGGGCGCCTTGGTGGCGGTCGGACTGGGGGTCGCCGCCGGGGTGTCCGCGGCCTGGGCGGGCGTGCTCTGGGCCGGAGCGGGCTGGGCGCCCGGCGTCTGGGGGGCGGAGGCGGAGCTGTCGCCCTTCTTGTCGTCGCCGAACTTCTTCACCAGCGCCACGCCGCCCGCGGTGCCGCCGAGCGCCATCACCAGGGCGACCACCAGCAGGGCCTTCCAGGAGACGCCCTTGCGCTTCGGCTCCGGCGCGGCCGCCGGGGTGTCCGTGACCACCGGGCCGGGCGGCGGGGTGTCGTAGGACGGCGGCTCCTGGCGCAGCTGCACGGTCGGCGGCGAGGGGATCACCGGCCCGGTCGGGGACTCGGTGGCGGGCTGCGGGGCGCCGTACGCGCCGAGCGGCGGCGGGGCGAAGCCGGGCGGGGCGGCGACCGGCGGCTGCTGCGGGCCGGTCGACAGCGCGGTCGCCGGGTGGGTCGGCTGCGCCACCGGCTGCGGGGGGACGGCGGGCGGCACGGCCGGGGCCGCCGGCGGCGTGGCCGGGGCGGCCGGCAGCGGGGTCGGCGGGGTCTTCGGCAGGTCCGAGCGGCGGGTGATCTCGGTGTTGACCTGCTTGGGCAGCCAGTCGTCGGTGAACCGCAGCTGCCCGCCGACCGACGGGTGGTTGCGGGCGACCTCGATGATCTCGGCGGGCTTCGGCCGGTCCTCGGGGGACTTGGCCAGGCAGCGCAGGACGAGCTCGCGCAGGTCGGCCGGGACGGCGTCCAGCTCGGGCTGCTCGTGCACCACCCGGTAGAGCACGGCGGTGTCCGGGCCGTCGCCGAACGGCGCGGTGCCGCCGGCCACGTACGCGGCCAGCGCGCCGAGCGCGAAGACGTCGGTGGCGGGGGAGACCGGCTTGCCCTGGGCCTGCTCGGGGGACATGAACGCGGGCGAGCCGATCCGGTAGCCGGTGCCGGTCAGCGCGGTGGCGTCGGCGGCCCGGGCGATGCCGAAGTCGATCACGCGCGGGCCGTCGCCGGCCACCAGCACGTTGGCCGGCTTCAGGTCGCGGTGCACCACCTCGACGCTGTGGATCGCCTGCAGCGCCTCGGCGATGCCGCCCATCAGCAGCAGCACGGTCCGCACCGGCAGCGCGCCGTTCTCCCGCACCACCTGCTGCAGCGACGGGCCCGGCACGTACGCGGTGACCAGCCAGGGGGCGTCCGAGTCCAGGCCGCCGGAGTCGATCACCTGGGCGGTGTAGAGCCCGTGGATCCGCTGGGCGTTGGTGACCTCCTGGGCGAACCGGCGGCGGAACTCGCCGTCCTCGGCGAACTCCGGGCGGACCACCTTCAGCGCCACCGGACGGCCGCCCGGCGTGTACGACAGGTAGACCCGGCCCATGCCGCCGGCGCCGAGCCGGGCGAACAGCCGGTAGCCGCCGACCTCCCGCGGGTCGTCGGGGTGCAGCGGCTGGAAGACCGGTGGGAGCGGCGCGGCGGCGGCGTCCCGAGGTGCGTCGGCGGTCATGTGGTGGTCCCCCTGGGAGAGCGGTGAGGTCGTCCGGCCGGCCGCGGACACTGTGACGGGCACCCGGGCGGCGGTCTGGCGAGGCATAACCTATCGAGCCGTCAGGTCTCCTCGCAGGTCCGTCCCGGTTTGGTTGCAGAGCTGCGACCTTGGCATGGCGGCATCGTGAAGCGGACCGCCGGGCGGAGCCCGCCCCCTGCCCCCCCCCCGCCGGCGGGCGCGGCCCCGGCCGGGTCCCACAGCGGGCCGATCTGCACCTCGTCCGGGAAGACCCGGACG
>NZ_JBEYVJ010000580.1:0-3498 GCF_040643935.1 Kitasatospora sp. NPDC047058
CCTCGGCG
The DNA here is from genome assembly GCF_040643935.1 of Kitasatospora sp. NPDC047058. NCBI lineage: Bacteria > Bacillati > Actinomycetota > Actinomycetes > Kitasatosporales > Streptomycetaceae > Kitasatospora > Kitasatospora sp. NPDC047058. Next base: position 9 of record NZ_JBEYVJ010000580.1, read on the forward strand.
ACCGCCACCCCGGCGGGGAAGAATCCACCCGCCCCGGCCCCGCCCCCCGCGCCGACCTGCGGCGCCGACCACAGGATGCCGGTCTCGCCCGACACGATCGCCGTGCACCGCTACACGACCGAGGGTGGTATGACCAGTCTCGTCGTCCAGCACGGCACGTACGGTTGCCCCGGGCGCTTCGAACCGTCGGGCGCGTGGACGTACATCCCGATCTCGGAGAAGGCCAAGATCACCGCGACGGCACCGATCCTCCCCTCGGAGGTGATGGGCAAGCCCATCTCCACCAGCGAGCTGACCGGGTGGCTGGAGACCCACCCGGACAAGGGCCTGCCCTTCCGCTACCACCTGAACGCGGCGGGGGTCATCGACACCCTCGACGAGATCTACGTCAAGTAGCCCGTCGAGCGCCCCCGGGCTGCTACCAGATGGAGTCGACCACCCCGGTCGAACCGCTCGGCGGCCTCCAGCCGCACCCGCTCCCGACGCTGTTGCTCCTGGGCAGTGAACCCGCCCCCCTGCGCGTATCGCACCCCGATGTCATTCCGCAGGGATCAAGGTCCGTCAGTACCTACGACAAGGCGAGTTCAACCTGAGTGGCATTGGCCGTTACGTCCATGCCGGTCCGGTGACCCGGAACGCCGACGCTCTTGCGGAGTGCTTCACCCAGGACGGGGTCTTCGAGGCCCCGCTGATTCCCGCCGGGGCGGCCTTCCCACGGAGGCTGGTGGGGCGTGAGGCTATCCGCCGTGCCATGGCGGCGCACTACGAGAAGCCGGGGGAGGGCAACGGCCGGTCGCCGAACCTCGCGAAGTCCGGGTACGTGCTGCACACCACGTCCGATCCCGATGTGTTCAACGCCGAGATCGACACGGTCTTCGACGGCGACGGCGACGGGGAGGACGTGGCGGTCTCGCTGGTCCAGATCTTCCGCATCAGGGACGGGAAGATCGCGCGGATGCGCGACTACTTCGCCCCCGGTCTGGTCGACTGACCGCGTCCACCGGGACGGCGGGTACGAGGGAGGGGAGGGACGGCTACTTCGCCGGTATCGAGGGGCTCGCGCCGTCGACGATCCTCGCCAGCTCGTCGGCCGACTCGGGGGTGAGCCGGTAGAAGCCCTGGAGGCTGATCGAGCGTTCGAGGAGGCCGTCGACCACGTACTTGAGCACACGGGTCTGGTTCCGGCGGTTCCGCCAGGTCAGGGTGGCGAGCAGGTCGCCGGGGACGGTCACGTCGAAGCGGACGGGCGTCGCGTCGACGTGCACCGCGGAGGCCCCGCAGCCGCCGGCGCCGAGCATCGACCAGTCGCCGTGCCCGGGGAAGGCCGGGTCGTGCCAGGTCGCGGGGGCGGTGCCGCAGCAGTCCCGCCGCTCCAGGTCGACGACCCGCATGCGGCTGACCACGGACACGACACGCCGGTTGACGTGCAGCGCGAAGACCTCGTCCCCGGCCTTGGCGCCGGACCAGGCCGGGAGCGAGGAGTGGACGCCGCTGAAGGCGACCGGGGGCCGCTCGCCGACTCGGCCCACCTTGCGCAGGTCGCGGCACGTGTCGTGGGTCCACAGGACGGTGAAGGCATCAGGCATGCGGTGATCGTAGACAGGGGGGCCGACAGCCCCCCGGCAGCGGTTCTGGCCTGCGGAAACAAGTAGCCCGGCCCGGTGCGGCTGTGGCAGGGTGTCGGGCCGTGACAGACACCGAAGCCCCGGCGGGCACCGAAACTCCGACGGACACCGACGCCCCGGCGGGCACCAACACCCCGACGGTCACCGACGACCTGACGATCACCACGCTCGCGGAGCGCCCCGAGCTGATCCCGCGGGTGTACGAGTTCGAGGACACCTGGCCCGCCTTCGTGCCGCACGACCTGGTCGCCAGCACCCTGCTGGACCAGGTCGTCACCCGTTTCCCGCAGTACTGCGCGGTGGCGACGGACGGCGACCGGGTGGTCGCCCGCGCGCTCGCCGTCCCGTTCGACGCACTGGCGGAGGGCCGCGAGGAGACACCCGACCAGGGGTGGGACCGCGTCCTGTCGTGGGCGTTCCGCGACCTGCGCCGCGACTGCACGCCGACGGCGGCCAGCGCCCTGGAGATCACGGTGGACACCGGGTACCTCGGCCGCGGTCTGTCCTACCGCATGCTGCGCGCCCTGCGCGACGCCGCGACCGCGCAGGGGCACCGGGCGCTGCTCGCACCGGTCCGCCCGACGGCCAAGCACCTGGAGCCGCACTTGCCCATGGCCGAGTACGTCGGCCGGCGGCGTCCGGACGGCCTGCCCGAGGACCCGTGGTTGCGGGTCCATGTGAAGGCCGGCGCCTCCGTGGTGAAGGTCGCACCGGCGTCGATGACCGTCAGTGCCTCCCTCGGCCAGTGGCGCCGGTGGACCGGCCTGCCGTTCGACCGCGACGGCGCCACCGTCGTCCCCGGCGCCCTGGTGCCCGTGCACGCCGACCTCGCCCACGACCGCGCCGTGTACGTCGAGCCGAACGTCTGGGTGAGCCACCCCCTGCACCCCGCGGCCTGACCGCGGCGCCCCGGCCCCGCGGCGCCCGGGCCGCCGACACACCCCGAACCGCGGTTCAGGCCGGGGTGCCGTCGCGTCCCGTCAGCCGATCTCTTCGGCCAGGGCGAGGATGATGCCCGAGGGGCCGCGGAGGTAGCAGAGGCGGTAGACGTCCTGGTACTGCGCCACCTCGCCGACCAGTTCGGCGCCATGGGCGCGCAGGCGGGCGATGGTGTCGTCGATGTCGTCGACGGCGAACATGACCCGGTGCAGGCCCAGCGTGTTCGGCGGCGGCGGATTGTGCGAGCCGTCGCCGACCGCTGCGGGGGCGTGGTACTGCGCGAGCTCCAGCCTGCCGTGGCCGTCCGGGGTCCGCAGCATCGCGATGTCGCTGCGGACGCCGTCGAGCCCGACGGTCTGATCCGCGAAGAGGCCCTCGATCAGCGCCTTGCCCTCGACCTCCATGCCCAGTTCGGTGAAGAAGGCGACGGCGGCGTCCAGGTCCTCGACGACGATGCCGACGTTGTCCATGCGCTGAAGCGCCATGACGGTTCTCCCTCTGCATTGCGTGACCCTTCGAGGCCACCGGTATACCGAGGACGGAGCCGGCGGCCCGTTCTCGACACCCGTCGACCCTCCACCCGGCGGCCGCCGCCACCCGTCCACCCGCCTGCGCGCCGGTGACCGGCCCTGACCGGGCTCCTGCCCGGTGCTGTCCGAGGGGGCTCAGGCCTGCGCGCGGGCCCTGCGGAGCAGGTAGGCGCCGGAGGCGGCGGCGAGGACGGCCATGCAAACGGTGAAGACCAGGCCGGCGTCGGCGAGGCCGAGGGGCTCGCTGAGCAGGCCGACGCCGATGACCGGGATCGAGATGCCGAAGTAGGCGACCACGAAGAGGAGCGACAGGGCGCCGCCGCGGTTCGCGGCCGGAGCGGCGGCGGCGACCTCGCCCACCGCGCCGCGCAGGCCCATGCCCTGGCCCGCGCCGCC
>NZ_JBEYVJ010000581.1:0-3496 GCF_040643935.1 Kitasatospora sp. NPDC047058
CGTCCGGGACCTGCACGTCGAGTTCGTCACCCGGGACGGGGTGGCGAGGGCGGTCAACGGCGTCGACTACAGCGTCAGCGCCGGGGAGACGCTCGTCACCGGGCAGGGCGAGTTCCGGGAGTCGCTGGTGCGCGGCGAGCACGGGTACGTCGCCACCTACGCGGCGGGCGGCAGCTGCGTGCTCACCCTGCTGGCGCACCCGGACGCGAACGTCGGCCGTCTGCACCTGGAGGCGCGCCGCTCCGCCCAGCGGATCGCCGCCCTGCTCAACGAGACGCTGGCGCCGAGGGACCCCCTCCAGCCCTGACCCCGTCGGCCCCGACGCTCACGCACCGACCGACCCGCCCCGATCCGCCCCGATCCGCCCTGATCCGCCCACTTTCCGATCCGCTCCGACATCCCCCGACATCCCTCCGACCGGACCGATCCTCCCGACCGACCTTCCCGACCGACCTTCCGTTTCCGAACGAACTGGAGAAACCGACATGACGGACGCAGCCGGCGCGCTCAAGCACGCCATGACCGTGATCGAGGGCGCCGTCGGCGCCGCACTCGTCGACTACAACAGCGGTATGGCCCTCGCCACCCTCGACGGCCCCGGCGGGCTGGACCTCAACGTGGCCGCCGCCGGCAACACCGACGTGGTCCGGGCGAAGATGCGGACGATGGACATGCTCGGGCTGGGGGACGGCATCGAGGACATCCTCATCACGCTGAGCAGCCAGTACCACCTGATCCGCCCGCTCACCAGCCGTAGCGGCAAGGGCCTGTTCCTCTACCTCGCGCTGGACCGGGGCCGCGCCAACCTGGCGATGGCCCGGCACCAGCTGACGAAGGTCGAGGCCGAGCTGGAGGTCTGACCGGGACCCCGTAACCCCGGGAACCGAGACCCCGGGAACCGAGACCCGGACCCCGCGTCGCGCGGCGCGGGGTCCGTCCGGTCACCCGCCGGGCCGGTCTTCCGCCGGGCCGGTCTTCCACCGGACCGGTCCTCGGGCCGGTCACCCGTCGAAAGCCGTCGGCTGCTCCGTCCACGCCACCTCGCCGCCCGCGAGCCCGGCGCAGACGGCCCCGCCCGGCGTGACCACGCTCCAGGGGGCGACCAGCGCGTGCGGCGGCACGGTCAGCAGGGTGTCGCCGTCGCCGGAGAAGCTCAGGTGCAGCCCGCCCGCCATGGTCACCAGGGCCGTACCGACCGTCCGGCCCACCAGGCGGAGCAGGGCCGGGGAGGGGCGGAAGCTCAGTGCGGGGAAGAAATGGTCCACCTCGGACGGCGTGGTGAACACGAACTCGTGCGCCACCCGGACGGTCACCGGCCCGTCGAGCGTGATGTCGAGCCGGCTGCCGCCCGTGACCGCGACCACCCGGCGGCCGGCCAGTACCTCTCCGATCGCGTTCTGCATGACCCCAGTGTGAACCAGGACCACCACCCGGGTCCGCGGCTTCGGCCCGGACCCACAGGCCTGGACCCACAGGCCCGGACCCGCCGCTCAGACCGACGGCCGCCCGCCGACCAGTTCGGCCGGACCGCCCGCGCGGTCGCGGGTGGCGAGCGCGGCCGCCGTACGGGCCCAGGACGCCCCGGACAGCAGCGCCCGCGCCTCCGCCGCCTCGCAGAGCCGCCACTCGACCAGTTCGTCCTCCGCCATCACCATCGAGGCGAGCTGCCCGTCCGTCACCGTCCCGCCGTCGAAGACGTACACCAGGACGGCGGTGTCCCGCCCGGTCTCCGGATCGGCCGCCCGCCCGGGCAGCCAGTCGAGGGCGAGCAGCCGACCCGGTTCGCACTCCCAGCCCAACTCCTCGCGGATCTCGCGCCGGGCCGCCGCCCGCGGCAGCTCCCGGTCCGCCTCGATGCCGCCGCCGGGCAGCACCCAGTACGGCTCCTCGCCGCCGGGGCCGGACCACGGCCGGAGCCGGACCAGCAGCACCCGCCCGGCCGCGTCGGTGAACAGCGTGCGGGCCTTGGCCCGGATCCGGGGACGGGTGGCGATGTAGGTGTCCCGGTCCAGCGGGGGATCGACGGGCCCGGCCGGCGGCCGGCCGTTCGCACCGGCGAGCGTGACCCCGGCCGGCCCGGTGTACTCGGGCGGCGGCCCGACCGTCAGGTGGTCGAGCGTGTGCCCGGCGGGCAGGCTGTCCTCCAGCTCCAGCGGCCCGGCCTCGCGCGGGGCCCGCAGGCAGGCGCCCACCCGGCGGGAGAGCCGCGGCGGCAGTGCGTGGCCCGCCTGTTCCGGCGTCAGCCAGGTCCAGCCGCCGACCTCCAGCGTGTCCGGCGTGAAGGCGGCCAGCTCCTGCGGCGTCAGCGGCTCGGCCCAGTAGAGGTGCGCGGCGATCGGCGGGCGGGAGCGGCCGAGCACCCAGTCGATGCAGGCCAGCGGTCCCAGCCTGGGCGTGAACCCCAGCTCCTCGGCGATCTCCCGGACGGCCGTCCGGCGCGGCGACAGGTCCGTGTACTCCCAGCCGCCGCCCGGGATCGACAGCGGATGCTTCTTCTCGTACGGCAAGCGCACCACCAGCAGGTTGCCCCGCCCGTCCGGGAACAGCACCCCGGAGGCCGCCAGCAATTCGCGCCCCGCGCGTCCGTCCCGGCCACCCGAAGGCGGTGACGACACCACAGCAGCTCCCTCCACCCGGCCGGGCAGACCCCCGCCCGCTGCCCACGACGACGCCCCCGCCCGTCCCAACGGTTCCCCAACCGGTGGGCAACCGCCCGGGACGGTACGGGCGTCAGACCCGTTCGAGTGGCCGGTGCGGGCCGTCCGGCAGCTCCACGGCGATCGCGTCGCCCGGCCGCACCACGCCGCCGGCCCGGACGACGCCCATGATCCCGGCCTTGCGCACGATGTCCCCGGCCTCGTTCCGGCCGACCACCTGCTTCAGCAGCCCGTTCTGGAACGCGTCGATCTGCAGGCACGGATTGCGCAGGCCGGTGACCTCGACGACCGCCTCGTCCCCGAGCCGCAGCAGCGTCCCGACCGGCAGGCCGAGCAGGTCGACGCCGCGGGTGGTGACGTTCTCGCCGAGCTCGCCCGGCCGCACGCCGAACCCCGCCCCGGCGACCTCGGCGAACAACTCCTCGTGGATGAGGTGGACCTGCCGGAGGTTCGGCTGGGTCGGATCCTGCGCGACCCGCGACCGGTGCTTGACCGTCACCCCGGCGTGGACGTCCCCCTCCACGCCGAGCCCGGCCAGCAGGGTGATCGCGGCCCGGTTGGGCTTGGTGAACGCGTACTCGCCGTTGCTGCTGACCGCCGTGACCGTTCCGCTCATACCCCGGGCCCCTCCCCAATGCGCTGCGACGTCTCGTCAGGAGCGTAGCCCCCGCACTCCGATCACGGACAGGCCGCCTCAGCCGGGCAGTCCGCCGGCTCCGCCAGCGGCGCTCGCTCTACTAGCCTCAACGCCGTTCAGTTAAGCGTGGGGCCTGCATGTCAAGGCCGGTAGGCAAAGCAGCGGAGCTCCCGTAGAAGAGGTCTGTCCTCCAAGACATCCT
>NZ_JBEYVJ010000582.1:0-3494 GCF_040643935.1 Kitasatospora sp. NPDC047058
CCGATGGCGTTGGCCAGGTCCACGTCCATGCCGATGATCTTGCCCGAGGAGTCCTGGTACTCGTTGGGCGCGTACGAGGCGTCGGCGGCCACAACGATCTTGTTGGCCGACTTGACGTCGGCCGGTACCTGGGCGGCCAGGGCCGGGTCGGCGGCGACGGCCTTGATCGTGGCGGACGGGTTCACGCCGGCACCGGAGGTCGGGTTCGACGAGGACGAGCTGCTGCTGCAGCCGGTCAGGACCAGGGAGACGGACGCGACAACCGCGCCGGCCGCGATGAGGCGGTTGCGCTGGGTACGGGCGGTCATGGGGGATCTCCTCCTGAGGGAGAGGTCGGGCGGAGCGCGCCGCGGGGGAGCGGCGCACCGGGACAGCAGCCGTACGGCGCTGTACGGGTGTTTTTTCGCTGTACGTCGTCGTACGGGCAGAGCCGGTCGTGCATGGCCTGGGCAATGAGGTCGCGCAGGGTGGAACGAGGTGCTGCATCCGCCACCCTCCGCCGAGGTGGGCGTTGAACCGAACCGCCTCGACCAGTGGTCGGCTCGATCGGAGATGGGGGGAATCCTGCCATCTGATGACGGTCGGGTGGCCCTCATTCAGATCAAAATCGGATAACGAGGGGTCGCGCTGTCCGTTATCCGGATCAATTCCGGGCCCCTGTCACCCTGCGTATAAGTATGCAGACCGTCCCTGCGCTCCGCCCGGAGGCCCGCCCGGCCACCCGGTGGATTGACGGCTGTCCGGCGGACGGCGGCCGCCGTCCGCCCGGCCGCGGATGCGCCGACGGGCCGGATCCCGCCCGGATCCGGCCCGTCCCCGCTGCCGCGTCCGCCGCGGCCCCGCTCAGATCCCGCCGTTGACCACCGCGTTCTGGGCGGCGCCCGCGGAGACGTTCCACTTGGCGAGGATCTTGTCGTAATCGCCGCTGCGGATCAGCTGGTCGACCGCCTTGGACAGCATGTCGCGCAGCTCGGTGTCCTCCTTGCGCACGGCGATGCCGTACGGGTTGGACTTGGACTGCGCACCGGTGACCTCGAAGCGGTTGCCGCCGTCGGTGGTCTTCGCCGCGTAGGCGGCCACCGGGAAGTCGTTGAGCCCGGCCACGGCCGCGCCGGAGGCGACCTCGGCCAGCGCCTTGGCGTCGCTGTCGAACTTGTGCACGGTGAGCGGCTTGTTCACCCGGCTGCAGGCGGTCACCTGGCGGCCGATGATCTCGTCCTGGGTGGTGCCCTGCTGCACCGCGACGGTTTTGCCGCAGAGGTCGTCCAGGGTGTGGATGCCCTTGGGGTTGCCCTTCGGCACGGTGATCGAGCTGCCGGCGATGAAGTAGTCCACGAAGTCGACGGCCAGGCCGGTCGGCTTGTTGTTGTCGTCGACGCCCTCGCGGCGCTGGCGGATGTCGCTCAGCGCGGACATCGCCACGTCGAACTGCTTGCCGTGCAGGTTCGGTATGAGCTTGTCGAAGGGGGTGTCGACGAACTCGATCCGCAGGTTCATGATCTTGCCGAGCGCGGTGGCGATGTCCGGGTCGAGCCCGTCCGGCTTGCCGTCGGAGCCGCGGAAGTCCACCGGCGCGTAGTTGAGGTCCGAACCGATCCGGAGCACGCCGGCGGTCCGCTGGGCCTTCGGGACCTTGTCGCGGACCACCTGGACCGGGTCCTTCGCGGCTTCGTCGCCGCCGCCGCCGCAACCGGTCAGCAGCAGGGTTCCGGCCGTGGCGAGGGCCAGGGCGGCGGCGGCCCTACGTCGGAGGTGGGGAGGGTGGTGCATGACGGTGCTCCTGTGGGAGGAAGGGGGTGGCGCCGCGCCGTCGCGGAGGTGTACGCGAGAAGGCGGAACACCGGATCCTCCCATCCCTCCCTGCCGGGCGCGGTACCGGGTGTGTCAGAATTCGGTACCGGGTGACCCCCGGACGCTTGAACCAGACCGCCGAGTCGCGACAGGCTCGGGGTGCGCAGGAACGGAAGTCCAGAACGCGAACTCCGTATCCGAGGCACCTGCTCCCCTTCGTGTCTGCGTTCACTCCTGCGGGTACAGCGCGCCTTTCCGCCGTTGCCGTCTCCGGAGTCCGGTGCTTCCGACACCGACCTCCGTCAAGAGGCCGTATCGGGGATGAAAGGTGCGTGACGAGGACGAAAAGGCATAGGTGCGATGCCATCGTCCGACCTACGCTCGGCCCGAAGCACACGCAGACAACTAGACAAAACCCTCACCCGAGGGCGCGGCCCGACGGCGGCGCCCCGACCCCGCCCCTCCCGGGTCCGCTTCGGCGTACCCGGTTTCGGGCTTCTGCCGGGTCGTCCGACCGTCGGCGCCCGTGTCCTCGCTGATCAATGACGAAGAGGTCATCGTGGCAGCGGAGATCATGCACAGCAGCACTCAGGACACCGACGATCCGGTCGACGCCGTTTTCGCGCTCCACCGCGGCGGCAAGATGGAGGTCCGGGCCACCGTTCCGGTGCGCGACGCGGACGACCTGTCCCTCGCCTACACCCCCGGTGTCGCCCGGGTCTGCACGGCCATCGCCGAGCAGCCCGAGCTGGTGAACGACTACACCTGGAAGGCCAACACGGTCGCCGTCGTCACCGACGGCACCGCCGTGCTGGGCCTCGGTGACATCGGCCCCGAGGCCTCGCTGCCCGTGATGGAGGGCAAGGCGATCCTGTTCAAGCAGTTCGGCGGGGTGGACGCGGTCCCGATCGCGCTCGCCTGCACCGACGTGGACGAGATCGTCGAGACCGTCGTCCGGCTCGCGCCCTCCTTCGGCGGCGTGAACCTGGAGGACATCTCCGCCCCCCGCTGCTTCGAGATCGAGCGCCGCCTCCAGGACGCCCTGGACATCCCGATCTTCCACGACGACCAGCACGGCACCGCGATCGTCACCACCGCGGCGCTCTGGAACGCCGCCAAGGTGACCGGCCGCGAGATCGACTCGCTGCGCGCCGTCATCTCCGGCGCCGGCGCGGCCGGCATCGCCATCGCCAAGATGCTGGTCGCGGCCGGCATCGGCGACGTGGCCGTCTGCGACCGCAAGGGCGTGGTGTACGAGGGCCGCGGCGACCTCACCGACGTCAAGGCCGAGATCGCCGCCCAGACCAACCGGAACGGCATCAAGGGCTCGCTGGCCGACGCGCTGGCCGGCGCCGACGTCTTCATCGGCGTCTCCGGCGGCACCGTGCCGGAGGAGGTCGTGGCGACCATGGCCGAGGGCGCGTTCGTCTTCGCGATGGCCAACCCGAACCCGGAGATCCACCCCGAGGTCGCGCACAAGTACGCGGCGGTCGTCGCCACCGGGCGCAGCGACTTCCCGAACCAGATCAACAACGTGCTGGCCTTCCCCGGCATCTTCGCCGGCGCCCTGCAGGTCCGCGCCACCCGGATCACCGAGGGCATGAAGCTGGCCGCCGCCAAGGCGCTGGCCGGCGTGGTCGCCGACGAGCTGACCCCGCAGAAGGTGATCCCCTCGCCGTTCGACGAGCGGGTCGCGCCGGCGG
>NZ_JBEYVJ010000583.1:0-3469 GCF_040643935.1 Kitasatospora sp. NPDC047058
AAGGCCGCCGCCCCGGCCCCGGCCGCGGCCGCCGAGACCGGCCCCGAGCTGATCCAGCTCCGCGGCCCGGCCAAGGCCGTCGCCACCAACATGGACGCCTCGCTGGAGGTGCCGACCGCGACGTCCGTCCGTGCGGTGCCCGCCAAGTTGCTGATCGACAACCGCATCGTCATCAACAACCACCTGCAGCGCGCCCGCGGCGGCAAGGTCTCCTTCACCCACCTGATCGGTTACGCCCTGGTCCAGGCCATCAAGGCCGCGCCGGGCATGAACCACAGCTACCAGGTGAAGGACGGCAAGTCGTACCTGGTCAAGCCCGAGCACGTGAACCTGGGCCTGGCCATCGACCTGGTGAAGCCGAACGGCGACCGCCAGCTCGTCGTGGCGGCCATCAAGAAGGCCGAGACCCTCGACTTCTTCGGCTTCTGGCAGGCCTACGAGGACATCGTCCGCCGGGCCCGCGCCAACAAGCTGACCATGGACGACTTCACCGGCGTCACGGTCTCGCTGACCAACCCCGGCGGCATCGGCACCGTGCACTCCGTGCCGCGCCTGATGCAGAACCAGGGCACCATCGTCGGCGTCGGCGCCATGGAGTACCCGGCCGAGTTCCAGGGCTCCGCCCCGGAGACCCTGTCCCGGCTCGGCGTCTCCAAGATCATGACGCTGACCTCGACCTACGACCACCGCGTCATCCAGGGCGCGGCGTCCGGCGAGTTCCTGCGCGAGATCCACCGCCTGCTGCTCGGCGAGAACGGCTTCTACGACGAGATCTTCGAGTCGCTGCGGATCCCGTACGAGCCGGTCCGCTGGGCCACCGACGTCGCCACCACCCACGACGACGAGGTCAACAAGACCGCGCGCGTCATGGAGCTGATCCACTCCTACCGGGTCCGCGGCCACCTCATGGCCGACACCGACCCGCTGGAGTACAAGCAGCGCAAGCACCCCGACCTGGACGTCACCACGCACGGCCTCACCCTGTGGGACCTGGAGCGCGAGTTCGCGGTCGGCGGCTTCGGCGGCCAGCGGATGATGAAGCTCCGCGACATCCTCGGCCTGCTGCGCAACACCTACTGCCGGACCGTCGGCATCGAGTACATGCACATCCAGGACCCGAAGCAGCGCAAGTGGCTGCAGGAGCGCCTGGAGAAGCCGTACACCAAGCCGGAGCGCGAGGAGCAGCTGCGCATCCTGCGCCGGCTGAACTCGGCCGAGGCCTTCGAGACCTTCCTGCAGACCAAGTACGTCGGGCAGAAGCGGTTCTCGCTGGAGGGCGGCGAGTCGCTCATCCCGCTGCTGGACGCCACCATCGACTCCGCCGCCGAGCACCGCCTCGACGAGGCCGTCATCGGCATGGCCCACCGCGGCCGCCTGAACGTGCTGGCCAACATCGTCGGCAAGCCGTACGGCAAGATCTTCGGCGAGTTCGAGGGCAACCTCGACCCGAAGTCGATGCACGGCTCCGGCGACGTGAAGTACCACCTCGGCTCCGAGGGCACCTTCACCGGCCTGGACGGCGAGACCATCAAGGTCTCGCTCGCCGCGAACCCCTCCCACCTGGAGGCCGTGGACCCGGTCGTCGAGGGCATCGCCCGCGCCAAGCAGGACATCCTGGACCAGGGCGGCACGACCTTCCCGGTGCTGCCGATCCAGATCCACGGCGACGCGGCCTTCGCCGGCCAGGGCGTCGTCGCGGAGACCCTGAACATGTCGCAGCTGCGCGGCTACCGCACCGGCGGCACCGTGCACGTCGTGGTGAACAACCAGGTCGGCTTCACCGCCGCCCCGGCGTCCTCGCGCTCCTCGATGTACTGCACCGACGTGGCCCGCATGATCGAGGCCCCGATCTTCCACGTGAACGGCGACGACCCGGAGGCCGTGGTCCGCGTCGCGCGGCTCGCCTTCGAGTTCCGCCAGGCGTTCCACAAGGACGTCGTGATCGACCTCATCTGCTACCGCCGCCGCGGTCACAACGAGGCCGACAACCCGTCGTTCACCCAGCCGCTGATGTACGACCTGATCGACAAGAAGCGCTCGGTGCGCAAGCTGTACACCGAGGGCCTGATCGGCCGTGGCGACATCACCATGGAAGAGGCGGAGCAGGCGCTCCAGGACTTCCAGGGCCAGCTGGAGAAGGTCTTCGCCGAGGTCCGCGACGCCGCCCAGGCCCCGGCCCAGCCCGCCAACGGCAAGCCGGTCGCCGACTTCCCGGTCTCCATCCAGACCGGCATCTCCGAGGAGATGGTCAAGCGGATCGCCGCCTCGCAGGTCAACCTGCCGGACTGGCTGACCGTCCACCCGCGCCTGCTGCCGCAGCTGCAGCGCCGCGCCGGCTCGGTCGAGGACAACACCATCGACTGGGCGATGGGCGAGACCCTCGCCATCGGCTCGCTGCTGATGGAGGGCCACCCGGTCCGCCTGGCCGGCCAGGACTCCCGCCGCGGCACCTTCGGCCAGCGGCACGCCGTCCTGATCGACCGGAACAGCGGTGAGGACTACACGCCGCTGCTCTACCTGACCGAGGACCAGGCCCGCTACACCGTGTACGACAGCCTGCTGTCCGAGTACGCGGCGATGGGCTTCGAGTACGGCTACTCGCTGACCCGCCCGAACGCGCTGGTCATGTGGGAGGCGCAGTTCGGCGACTTCGTCAACGGCGCGCAGACCATGGTGGACGAGTACATCGCCTCCGCCGAGCAGAAGTGGGGCCAGCACTCCGGCGTCACCCTGCTGCTGCCGCACGGCTACGAGGGCCAGGGCCCGGACCACTCGTCCGCCCGCCCGGAGCGCTTCCTCCAGATGTGCGCGCAGGACAACATGACGGTCGCCATGCCGACCCTGCCGTCGAACTACTTCCACCTGCTGCGCTGGCAGGCGCACAACCCGCACCACAAGCCGCTGGTCGTCTTCACCCCGAAGTCGATGCTGCGTCTGAAGGCCGCGGCGAGTGCGACCGGGGAGTTCCTGTCCGGCTCGTTCCGCCCGGTCATCGGCGACACCACCGTCGACCCGGCGAACGTGCGCAAGGTGGTCATCACCGCGGGCAAGTTCTACTACGACGTCGAGGCGGCCCGTACCGAGCGCGGGGTCACCGACACCGCGATCGTCCGGGTCGAGCGGCTCTACCCGCTGCCGGTCGCCGAGCTCCAGGAGGAGCTGGCCCGCTACGGCGACGACGTCCAGTTCATCTGGGCGCAGGAGGAGCCGGCCAACCAGGGTGCCTGGCCGTTCATCGCGATGAACCTGGTCGACCACCTGCAGGTCGTCATCGGCCGCAGCGCCAACGGCTCGCGCCTGCGCCGCGTCGCCCGCACGGCCTCCTCGGCCCCGGCGGTCGGCTCGGCCAAGCGTCACGCCGCCGAGCAGCAGGCGCTGCTGGAGGAGATCTTCACGATCTGACGCCCCGGGGCACCGCGCCCCGTCGTCGTCCGGACCACGGCCCCGGCCCCGCGCACTCCGCGCGGGG
>NZ_JBEYVJ010000584.1:0-3455 GCF_040643935.1 Kitasatospora sp. NPDC047058
CCAGTCGGTGGACGTCCCGGTCTACGACGTCGACGGCTTCGAGACCGACGCCGCGACCGTCGCCGCGCTGCACGCCAAGGGCCGCAAGGTGATCTTCGACCGACACCCGGCCGGCCGGCACGTCCAGGGCCCGGGCGGCGATCCCGGCGAGCACGGTCCGGGCGCCGGTGCCGATGTCGGTGGCGTCGGTGCGGACCAGGAAGGTGCCGTCGGGGCGGGCGAGGGCCTCGGCGGTGGAGGGCGCGACCAGGACGGGGTAGGTGGAGGCGGCGACGCCGCTGCCGAGGAGCCACCGCCCGTCCCTCCGCGGCCGGGACGGGTGCTCCTGCGGCCAGCCGAAGCGGCGGGCGCCCTCGCGCAGGCAGGCGGCCAGGTTGCGGCTGCTGAAGGGCCGTCCGGTGTCGGGTTCGGTGGCGGGCTCGTTGCGCAGGCGCAGTTCGACCGGGTCCAGGCCGCAGGCGCCGGCGAGTTCGTCCATGGCGCATTCGAGGGCGAACATGCCGGGGGCCTCGCCGGGCGCCCGCATCCAGGACGGGGTGGGCACGTCCTGCCGGACGACGCGGTGGGCCGTCCGGCTGTGCGGGGCGGCGTACATCACGCGGGCGGGCACGGCGGACTGCTCGACGAACTCCTGCACCGTCGACGAGCGGGTCGTCACCTCGTGCGCGAGGGCGGTGAGCCGGCCGTCGTCGTCGGCCCCCAGCCGGACGCGGTGGATCGAGGGCGCCCGGTGGCCGGTGAGCGCGGGCAGCAGGGCGCGGGGCAATGCCAGCCGGACCGGGCGGCCGACCTGCCGGGCGGCCATCACGGCGAGGACGACGTGCGGGCGGGGGGTGCCCTTGCTGCCGAAGCCGCCGCCGACGTGCTCGCTGACCACCGTGACGTCGCCGGTGTCGAGGCCGAACAGCGCCGCCAGCGTCTCCTGGACGGTGTGGGCGCCCTGGCTGGAGTCGTGCACGGTCAGCCGCCGGCCGTCCCAGCGGGCGGTGGCGGTGTGCGGCTCCATCGGGTGGTTGTGCAGCGGGCCGATCCGGTACGTGAGGTCGAGCCGCCGGTCGGCCAGCCGGTGGGCGTGGTCGACGTCGCCGCGTTCGCGCACGGCGGGGTGGCCGCCGTTGGCGTACGCGGGGGTGTAGAGGCCGGGGTGGTCGTCGGTGAGCACCACGTCGTGCGGTTCGGCGTCGTACGTCACCCGTACGGCCGCGGCGCCGGCCCGGGCGTCCTGCGGGTTCGCCGCCACGACCAGGGCGACGACCTGGCCGCGGTGCGCCACCCGGGGGGACTGCAGCACGGCCAGGGTCGGGTCGCCGTCCTCGGGCAGGGTGAGGGCGGGCGCGTTGCGGTGGGTGAGCACGGCGAGCACCCCGGGAACGGCGAGCGCGGGCGCGGTGTCGACGGCGGTGACGTCCCCGCGGGCGATGGTCGCGGGCACCGGCCAGGCGTGGGCCAGGCCGTCGGGCCGCTGGTCCCCGGCGTAGCGGGCGGTGCCGGTGACCTTCTCCAGGCCCTCCAGCCGGGCGAGGTCGCTGCTCATCGGTCCTCCTGCGTCTCGGCGAGCCGGACCAGCTCGCGGACGGCCAGGCGCCGGGCGAGGGTCAGCTTGAAGGCGTTGTCGGGCAGTGGCCGGGCGGCGGTCAGTTCGGCCTCCAGGGCGCGGCCGATCACCTCGGGCGTCGGCGGCTGCCCGTACAGGGCGGCCTCGGCGGTCAGCGCCCGCCAGGGGCGGGGGGCGAGGGCGCCGAAGGCCAGGCGCACGGTGTCGACCCGGCCGTCGCGCAGGGTCAGCAGGGCGGCGAGCGAGCAGGTCGCGAACGCGAAGGAGGCCCGGTCGCGCACCTTGCGGTAGACCGAGCGGGCGCCGGCGGGCGGGGGCGGCAGCTCGACGGCGGTGACGAGCTCGGCGGGACCGAGCTCGGTGTCGCGTTCGGGGGAGTCGCCGGGCAGCCGGTGGAAGGCGGCGAGCGGGAAGACCCGGTCGCCGTCCGGGCCGGTCAGCCGGACGGTGGCGTTCAGGGCCACGAGGGCCACCGCCAGGTCGGAGGGGTGGGTGGCCACGCAGTGGTCGGAGGTGCCGAGGACACCGAGGTCCCGGTGGACGCCGGTGCGGGCCGGGCAGCCGGTGCCGGGCCGGCGCTTGTTGCAGGGCTTGGAGACGTCCTGGAAGTACAGGCAGCGGGTGCGCTGGAGCAGGTTGCCCCCGGTGGTCGCGACGTTGCGCAGCTGCCCGGAGGCGCCCGCCAGGACGGCCTGGGCGACGAGCGGGTAGCGGGTGCGCACCAGCGGGTGGGCGGCGAGGTCGCTGTTGCGGACGGTGGCGCCGATCCGCAGGCCGCCCGCCGGGGTCCCGTCGATCCGGTCCAGCGGCAGGCGGGCGATGTCGACCAGGAGCGCCGGCCGTTCGACGCCGAGCTTCATCAGGTCGACCAGGTTGGTGCCGCCGGCCAGGGGTTGCGCCCCGGGTCGGGCGGCGAGCAGGGCGACCGCGGAGGCCACGTCCGCGGGCCGGGTGTAGCCGAAGGGCATCATCGCGCCGCCTCCCCGCCGGCCTGGACCTGCCGGACGGCGCGGATGATGCCCTGGTAGGCGCCGCAGCGGCAGATGTTGCCGCTGAGCAGCTCGCGCAGCGTCCCCTCGTCCGCCGGCGGTGCCGCCCCGGCGGTCTCGGCCAGCACGGCCACCGCCGAGCAGAGCTGCCCGGGGGTGCAGAAGCCGCACTGGAGGGCGTCCTGCTCGACGAACGCCCGCTGCAGCGGGTGCGGACCGTCCGCACCGGCCAGGCCCTCCACCGTCGTGACGCGGGCGCCGTCCTGGGCGACGGCCAGCAGCAGACAGCTGTTGACCCGCCGTCCTTCCACCAGCACGGTGCAGGCGCCGCACTGCCCGTGCTCGCAGCCCGGCTTCGCGCCGGTGAGGCCGAGCCGGTCGCGCAGCACGTCGAGCAGGGTGACGCGGTGGTCGACCGCGAGGGTGTGCGGGTGTCCGTTGACGGTCAGGGCGATCTCACTGCCGGTCGGCAGGGCGTGGGTGGCGTCCATGGGCCAACGGATTCCACCGCGCCCCGGCGGGGACACCCACCGGCCGCCCAGGCAGCCGTTTAGCCGCACAGCCGGCCCGGGTCGGTCCCCCCTCAGGCCCGCTGGCCACGCGTCGCGGCAGTCCGAGGGCCGGTGCTGTGCCGTTGCCGCGGCGGCCGGGGAAAACCGCTTTCCCGTGATCTGATCATGGTGATAGAAACCCGGGGTGCATAACACTCTCGAGTTCTCCGACCTCTTGCGGCTGATCGACGAACGGTCGACGGCGTTCCGGGCCACCGTCGCCTCCGCGCCCAGCCTCGACGCGCAGGTGCCGACCTGCCCCGAGTGGACGCTGTTCGACCTGGCGCAGCACCTCGGCGGGGGCGACCGCTTCTGGGCCGCCATCGTCGGTGCGGGCCCGGCCGACGGCCCGCCGGCCGG
>NZ_JBEYVJ010000585.1:0-3454 GCF_040643935.1 Kitasatospora sp. NPDC047058
TCGACGTTGTTGAACCAGGCGTACTCGACGCCGGTGCGGTTGGTCCACGTCTGCTTGCAGGTGACCGAGCAGGTGTGGCAGCCGATGCACTTGTCGAGGTTCATCACCATGGCGATCTGGGCCATGACGCGTCCGATGGTGGCTTCGCCAGTGGGCATGTCAGTACTCCACGTCCTGCGAACGACGCCGGATCACGGTGACCTCGTCGCGCTGGTTTCCGGTCGGGCCGTAGTAGTTGAAGGCGTAGGTGAACTGCGCGTAGCCGCCGGCCAGGTGGGTGGGCTTGAGCAGCAGCCTGGTCAGGGAGTTGTGGATGCCGCCGCGCTTCCCGGTGACCTCCGTCTTCGGCACGTTCACGTTGCGGTCCTGGGCGTGGTACATGTACACGGTGCCCTCGGGCATCCGGTGGGTGACCACCGCCCGCGCGGCGACGACGCCGTTGCGGTTGTAGGCCTCGATCCAGTCGTTGTCCTTCACGCCGATCTTCTCGGCGTCGCCGGTGGACATCCAGATGACCGGGCCGCCGCGGGACAGGTCGAGCATGTACTTGTTGTCCTGGTAGTTCGAGTGGATGGACCACTTGGAGTGCGGGGTGAGGTAGCGGACCGTGACCTCGGCCCGGCCGCCGCCCAGGTGCTCGTCGCCGTAGTGCCGGGGCGAGTTCAGCGGGGGCCGGTAGACGGGCAGTTGCTCGCCGACCTCGGACACCCAGTCGTGCTGGACGAAGAAGTGCTGGCGGCCGGTGAGGGTGTGCCAGGGCTTCTTGTGCTCGGTGTTGATGACGAACGGTGAGTAGCGCCGTCCGCCGGTCTCCGAGCCCGACCACTCGTACGAGGTCATCACCGCGCGGGGCTGGATGCGGGTGTCGGCGAAGGTGATCCGCTCCGCCTCGCGTTCGGCGGCGAGTTCGACCAGGCCCTCGCTGCCGGTCTGCTTCTCGAGCACCCGGAAGCCCTCGGTGGCCAGCCGGCCGTTGGTGGTGCCGGAGAGGGCGAGGACCGCCTCGCACATGTGGCTCGCGGTGGCGAGCGAGGGCCGGCCGGCGGCGATCCCGTCCCGGACGGTGCCGTTGCGGTGCCGGAGTTCCTCGATCTCCTGGTCCGGGACGACGGTGATGCCCTTGGTGGTGGTGCCCAGGGTGTCGAGCAGCGGCCCGACGGCGCGCATCTTCTGCGCGATCGCGGTGTAGTCCCGCTCGACGACCGCCAGCTTCGGCATGGTCCTCCCGGGGACCGGTTCGCACTCGCCGGTCTTCCAGTCCCTCACCACGCCGCCCGGCTGGGCGAGTTCGTCCGGGGTGTCGTGGAGCAGCGGCACGGCGATGACGTCGGTGCGGGTGCCGAGGTGGCCGGCCGCCAGCTCGCTGAACCGGTCGGCGAGGGTCAGGAAGGTGTCGTAGTCGGTGCGCGCCTGCCAGGGCGGGGCGATGGCCGGGGTGAAGGCGTGCAGGAAGGGGTGCATGTCCGTGCTGGACAGGTCGTCCTTCTCGTACCAGGTGGCGGCCGGGAGGACGACGTCGGAGTACAGGCCGGTCGAGGTCATCCGGAAGTCCATGGTGACCAGCAGGTCGAGCTTGCCCTCGGGCGCCTCCTCCCGCCACACCACGTCCTGCGGACGCCCCTCGGGCGGGGTCTCCCGGGAACGGACGGACGCGTCCGTGCCCAGCAGGTGGCGCAGGAAGTACTCGTTGCCCTTGCCGGAGGAACCGAGCAGGTTGGCCCGCCACACGGTGAGCACGCGCGGGAAGTTGGCGGGGTCGTCCGGGTCCTCGGCGGCGAACCGCAGCCGTCCCGACTTCAGCTCGTCGACGATGTGCTCGGCGACCGGCCGGCCGGCCCGGGCGGCTTCGTCCGTGAGGTCGAGCGGGTTGCGGTTGAAGCCGGGGTGGCCGGGCGTCCAGCCGAGTCGGACGGCCTGCGCCAGGCAGTCGGCGAAGCCCTTGCCCCTGAACCGTCCCTCGCCGAGCGGGGAGGCGATCTCGTCGGGGCCGAACGCCTCGTAGCGCCACTGGTCGGAGTTCAGGTACCAGTACGAGGTGCCCGCCATGTGCCGGGTGGGCCGCTGCCAGTCGAAGGCGAACGACAGGTGCTGCTGCCCGGTGACCGGGCGGACCTTCTCCTGGCCGACGTAGTGCGCCCAGCCGCCGCCGTTGACGCCCTGGCAGCCGGTCATGGTGACGAGCGCCAGGAACGCCCGGTAGATGGTGTCGGAGTGGAACCAGTGGTTGGTCCCGGCCCCCAGCGCGATCATGGACCGGCCGTTGGTGCGCTCGGCGTTGCGGGCGAACTCGCGGCCGATCCGGGCCGCCTGCGCGGCCGGCACGGAGGTGATCGTCTCCTGCCAGGCCGGGGTGCAGGGCTGCGACGCGTCCTCGTAGGACGACGGCCAGCTGCCCGGGAGACCGGGGCGGTGCACCCCGTACTGGGCGAGCATCAGGTCGAAGACGGTGGTGACGAGCCGGCCGCCGATCCGGCGCACCGGCACCCCGCGCACCAGGAACGAGCCGCCCTCCGTGGCGCCCTCGTCGAAGCGCGGCAGCGCGACCCCGACGGTCTCCTCGGCCCGCTCCAGCAGGCTCAGCTCGGGCACGACCTCGCCCAGGTCGAGGTTCCAGTGGCCCTGTTCCTGCGCCCAGCGGAAGCCCAGCGAGCCGTTCGGCACGACCGGTTCGCCGGTGGCCGAGTCGAGGAGGACGGTCTTGGAGGCGGCGTGCTCGGTGTCCTGTCCGAGGTCGGCCGCGGTCAGGAACCCGTCCGGGACGAGACCGTGCTCGTGCTCGCGCAGCGCCACCAGGAACGGGGCGTCGGTGAACGTGCGCAGGTAGTCCCGGAAGTACGGCACCTCGCGGTCGACGAGGAACTCGCGCAGGATCACGTGGCCCATGGCCATGGCCAGCGCGCCGTCCGTGCCGGGGTGGGGGGCGAGCCACTCGTCGGCGTGCTTGACGTTGTCGGCGTAGTCGGGGCTGACCGCGACGACCTTGGCGCCGTTGTAGCGGGTCTCGGTCAGGAAGTGCGCGTCGGGCGTGCGGGTCACGGGGATGTTGGAGCCCCACATGATCAGGTAGCCCGTGTTCCACCAGTCCGCGGACTCCGGCACGTCGGTCTGGTCGCCCCAGACCTGCGGCGAGGCGATGGGCAGGTCCGCGTACCAGTCGTAGAACGACAGCAGCGTCCCGCCGATCATCGAGTGGTAGCGGGCCCCGGCCGCGAACGACGCGATCGACATCGCCGGGATGGGCGAGAAGCCCGCCACCCGGTCGGGGCCGTACGTCTTGACGGTGTGCACCTGGGCGGCGGCGACGAGCTCGGTCACCTCGTCCCAGTCGGCGCGCACCAGGCCGCCCTTGCCGCGCGCCGACTTGATGATCATCATCGTCATCGTGCTTAAGGCGCCCACTGAGTTGCTCCCGGCCGTTCTGTCTGCCGCTGGGGGAACAGTGACGGTTCTGCTG
>NZ_JBEYVJ010000586.1:0-3445 GCF_040643935.1 Kitasatospora sp. NPDC047058
GGGCGCGGGGGCCCCGGCCGGCCCCCCGGGCGCGGTCCGGCCCGCCGCCCGCCCCCCCCGCCGCGGCGCCGGGGCGCGGGGGGGGGGCGCGGGCCCGCGCCAAGGTCCGGGCCGGCCTGCCCCGCACCGGGCTGGCCGTGCTCTCCGGGCTGCTGCTCGCGCTCGCCTTCCCGCCGTTCGACCTCTGGCCGCTGTCGCTGGCCGGCGTCGCCGCGCTCTCGCTGCTCACCCGGGGCCGCACCCTCCGGCAGGCCGCCTGGACCGGCTTCGCCTTCGGCCTGCCGTTCTTCCTGCTGCTGCTGAGCTGGCTGCGGGTGGTCGGCTGGGACGCGACCGTCGGGCTCTCGGTCGTCGAGGCGCTGTTCCTGGCCGTCCTCGGCGCGGGCCTCGCCCTGACCTCCCGGCTGCCCGCGTGGCCGGTCTGGGCGGCCTGCCTCTGGGTGACCCAGGAGTGGGCCCGCGACCGGCTGCCGCTGGGCGGCTTCCCGTGGGGACGGCTCGCCTTCGCCAACACCGCCACCCCGTTCACCCCGCTCGCCGCGCTCGGCGGCGCCCCGCTGGTGACCTTCGCGGTCGCGCTGGCCGGCGCGCTGCTCGGCTGGGCGGCGCTGCGGCTGCGCGGCCCCGGCCGGGCGCCGAAGGCCGCCGCGCTGGCCGGGCTCGGCGCGGTCGCCGCGCTGCTGGCCGGCTACCTGGTGCCGGTGCCCACCGCGGCGGCCGACACCGTCAAGGTCGCGGTGATCCAGGGCAACGTGCCCAACCCCGGGATGGACTTCCTCGGCCGCCCGATGATGGTCCTCAACAACCACGCCACCGCCACCGAGAAGCTCGCGGCCGACATCAAGGCCGGCAAGGCCGAGAAGCCGGACATCGTGATCTGGCCGGAGAACTCCTCCGACCTCGACCCGTTCAGCGACCCGCTCGCCTTCCGGCGCATCGACGACGCGGTGAAGGCGATCGGCGTGCCCACCCTGGTCGGCACCCTGGTGGACGGCCCGGACGAGCAGCACGTGCAGAACGAGGGCATCGTCTGGGACCCGAAGACCGGCCCCGGCGCCTCGTACACCAAGCAGCACCCGGTGCCGTTCGGCGAGTACGTGCCGTTCCGCGCGCAGCTGATGCAGGTGATCACCCGGCTCCAGCGGGTCGCCCGCGACTTCTACCCCGGTGACCACAACGGCGTCATGCAGCTCGGCCCGGCCCGGATCGGCGACGTCATCTGCTTCGAGGTCGCCTACGACGAGATCGTCCGGGACACCGTCGACCGGGGCGCCCGGGTGCTGGTCGTCCAGACCAACAACGCCACCTACGCCAAGACCGGCCAGCCCGAGCAGCAGCTCGCGATGTCCCGGCTGCGCGCCGTGGAGCACGGCCGGGCCGTGCTGATCGCCGCCACCAGCGGCATCAGCGCCGTGATCGCCCCCGACGGCACGGTGCAGCAGCGCACCGAGGAGCTGACCGCCGCCGAGCTGTCCGCCGTCGTCCCGCTGCGCGACGGCACCACGGTCGCGGACCGCCTGGGCGCGGTGCCGGAGTGGACGCTCGCCATCGGCGGCCTGCTGGCCTGCGGTGCGGGGGTCCTGGCCGGCCGCCGGCGGACGGCTGCACCAGGGCCTGCGCACCCTCGCCCGCGACGGCGGCGCCAGCCTCTTCATGGTGCTCCAGGCCTCGCTGGCCGCCCTGCTGGGCAAGCTCGGCGCCGGCACCGACGTGCCGATCGGCACCCCGGTCGCCGGCCGCACCGACGAGGCCCTGGACGAGCTGGTCGGCTTCTTCGTCAACACCCTGGTCCTGCGCACCGACCTCTCCGGCGACCCGTCGTTCACCGAGCTGCTCGGCCGGGTGCGCGCCGACGCGCTGGCCGCGTACGCGCACCAGGACGTGCCGTTCGAACACCTGGTGGAGGCGCTGAACCCGGCCCGGACGCTGGCCCACCACCCGCTGTTCCAGACCATGCTCGCCCTGCAGAACGCGCCGCTCGCCACCTTCGACCTGCCGCGGCTGCGGGTGACGACCGACCTCGTCCCGACCGGCACGGCCAAGTGCGACCTGACCGTCATCCTCGGCGAACGGCCCGACGGGGACGGGCTGTCGGGCCTGGTGGAGTACAGCACCGACCTGTTCGACGAGACCACCGTGGCGGGGATCGTCGACCGGTGGCTGCGGCTGCTCCGCGCCGTCGTCGCCGACCCCGGCCGGCCGATCGGCCGGGTGGACGTGCTGTCCGCCGACGAGCTGCGCGCGCTGCTCCCGGTCGCCGCACCCGAGGGCGGGGAGCAGCCGGAGAGCAGCATCACCGCGCTCTTCGAGCGGCAGGTCCGGGCGAACCCGGCCGCGGTCGCCGTGGTGAGCGGCGACGTCACGCTGACCTACCGGGAGTTGAACGTCCGGGCGAACCGGCTCGCGCACGCCCTGACCGGCCGGGGGGTGGGGCCGGAGCAGCTGGTGGCGCTGGCCCTGCCGCGCTCGGCCGAGCTGGTGGTGGCGGTGCTCGCGGTGCTCAAGGCCGGCGCCGCGTACGTGCCGGTGGACCCGCAGTACCCCGCGGCCCGGATCGCCTACCTGCTCCGGGACACCCGGCCCGCGCTGCTCGTGACGACGAGCCGGACCGGCACGCTGCCCGGGGCGGAGCAGGTGGAGCGGCTGCTGCTGGACGCCGCCGGCCTGGACGGGCTGCCGGACACCGACCCGGGGGTCGCCGTCGGCCCCGGACACGCGGCCTACGTCATCCACACCTCCGGCTCCACCGGCAACCCCAAGGGCGTGGTGGTGCCGCACCGGAACGTGGTCCGCCTGTTCGGCACCACCGAGGAGCTGTTCGGCTTCTCCGCCGACGACGTCTGGACCCTCTTCCACTCCTACGCCTTCGACTTCTCGGTGTGGGAGCTCTGGGGCGCACTGCTGTACGGCGGCCGCCTGGTGGTCGTGGACCACGAGACCAGCCGCTCGCCCGGCCGCTTCCTGGAGCTCCTCGCCCGCGAGCGGGTGACGGTGCTCAACCAGACGCCGTCCGCGTTCCACCAGCTGATGCAGGCGGACCAGGAGGCGGGGCTCGAACTCGCCCTGCGCACCGTGGTGTTCGGCGGCGAGGCGCTGGAGCCCGGCCGGCTCGCGAGCTGGTACGAGCGGCACCCGGACGACGCGCCGCGGCTGGTCAACATGTACGGCATCACCGAGACCACCGTGCACGTCACGCACGCGGCGCTCGACCGGTCCGGCACCCCGGCCGGCCACATCGGCACGGCCCTCCCGGACCTGCGGACGTACGTCCTGGACGCCCACCTGCGGCCGGTTCCCCCGGGCGTGGCCGGGGAGCTCTACGTCGCGGGCCCGGGCCTGGCCCGCGGCTACCTGAACCGGCCCGGCCTGACCGCCGGCCTCTCCCCTGCCCCGCAACTGCCCCCGGAGGCCGCGGCCTGGTTCGGGCGGATCGTCCCTCAGACGC
>NZ_JBEYVJ010000587.1:0-3441 GCF_040643935.1 Kitasatospora sp. NPDC047058
GTCCGCAGTGCACAGGCTTGGGTCCAAGACTCACTCCTGCTCACTGATTAGGAACGGTGAGCTGATGCGGCCGATGCTGCTGGTCGACGTCGACGGACCGCTGAACCCGTACGCGGCGAAGCCGCACCGGAGGCCCGAAGGCTACGGGACGCACCGACTGCTGACACCACGTTGGCAGGCGGCCGAGCGGCGCCGGCTCAGCGAGTGGGGCCTGCCGAACAAACCGGTCAAGCCGCTGCGGGTCTGGCTCCATCCGGACCACGGGCGGGCGCTGGCCGCGCTGCCGTTCGACCTCGTCTGGGCGACGACCTGGGAGGACGAGGCCAACGACTTCCTCGCACCGCTGCTCGGTCTGCCCGCACTGCCGGTCATCGCCTGGTCCGAGCCGCGCCCGCGGCCGGAGGGCGGCGTGTTCTGGAAGACGCCCGGGATCGTCACCTGGGCGGAGGGCCGTCCGTTCGCGTGGGTCGACGACGAGATCACCGACGCGGACCGTGCGTGGGTCCGTGCGCACCACGACGGCCCGGCCCTGCTGCACCGGGTGGATCCCCGGACCGGGTTGACCGCCGCCGACTTCGCCGTCCTGGCGGACTGGGCGGCCGCACCGCGTTCCTGAGGCGGTGTCCGGCGGGGAGTCGTGACCGGATCCGGCCCCGTGGATGGCTCCAACCCGCCACCCGTCCCGGGCAGGAGACCGTGCAGGTGACCGTGACGAGGCGGTGGCGCGGTGGTGACCGGAACGCCGGGCCGCCGACGCGGGGGCGTCACCGGTCCGGCTTCTCGAAGGGTTCGTCGTGCCAGCGCCAGCCGGCGGTGCCGTCGTCGTGGATGTGCAGCATGAACTCGGCGACCGGGCCGCCGTCGGGGAAGGTCATGGTGAGGGCATCGCGGATCCGGGCGTAGCAGGCGTCGGCCTGCTCCCAGTCCTCCTCGTCGACGGCCCGTTCCTGCGCGGCGAAGAGCGGCCGGAACTCTTCGAAGCCGGGCAGCACTTCGACCTCGGCGTGGGTCCAGGGCATGTCGGCGGCGGTCACGGCCAGCCGGGCGATCTCCCGGGCGCCGTGGTGGAGCCGCCAGACGCTGCCGGTGGCCGGGTTCGGGTTGCTCATGCCCCCATGATGGCGACCGCCACTGACAGGTGCGGGGCCGGACCTGCCGGGACGCCCGCTCGTGGATCTCGTCACCGGCGGACGACGCCCGCG
This sequence comes from Kitasatospora sp. NPDC047058, assembly GCF_040643935.1. Classification (NCBI taxonomy): domain Bacteria; kingdom Bacillati; phylum Actinomycetota; class Actinomycetes; order Kitasatosporales; family Streptomycetaceae; genus Kitasatospora; species Kitasatospora sp. NPDC047058. The sequence goes on from NZ_JBEYVJ010000587.1 coordinate 1,203, forward strand.
CCGTCCCGGATACGGTGGGCCCGTGAGCGGGAGAGAGCAGCCGGACCCGGCCGAGATCGAGCGGTGGTTCGCCGCCGTGGCGGAGGGGCGCGTGAGCCGGGATGCGGCGGACCGGTGGGCCGGACGTTGGTTCCTGGACGACGAGTTGGAGTGGGACGAACCGTCGCTGTGGGCGCTGGGGCTCCTGTACGGGATCGATCTGCGGCCGGGGCCCGGGGAGCCCTACCTGCACGACGACGAGCAGGTCCGTGAGTGGCTCGCGGAGCTGCGGCGGCGCCGCGCCGGGTAGCGCACACCGGTGGCCGTCCGCCGCCCCTGGAGGTGGTGCCGTTGCCGGACGGCAGCGGCCCGAGGGGGTGCGCCGTCCCCTCGGGCCGCAGCGCCTCCGATGCCGGAGGCTCAGTCGGCGGCGTGGACCAGTCGGCCGCCGATGTAGGTGCGTTCGACGCGGGCGTGGGCGATCTCGTCGGTGGGGGCGGTGAAGAGGTCGCGGTCGAGGACGACGAGGTCGGCGAGGTGGCCGGTGCGCAGGCTGCCGGCGTCGTCGTGGCCGTTCACGTGGGCGGAGCCGGCGGTGTAGGCGGTGAGGGCGGTGGTGAGGTCGAGGCGTTGTTCGGGGAGGAAGACGCGGTCGTCGGTGGTCCCGGGTTCCTGGCGGTTGACGGCGACGTGGAGGCCGGCGAGGGGGTCGGGGCTGCTGACGGGCCAGTCGCTGCCGGCGGCGAGGGTGGCGCCGGCGCGCAGGAGGTCGGCGAAGGGGTATTGCCAGGTGGCGCGTTGGGGGCCGAGGAAGGGGATGGTGAGTTCGTCCATCTGGGGTTCGTGGGCGGCCCAGAGGGGTTGGAGGTTGGCGATGGCGCCGAGTGGGGCGAAGCGGGTGATGTCCTGGGGGTGGACGACCTGGAGGTGGGCGAGGTGGTGGCGGTTGCCGCGGTGGCCGTTGGTGGTGAGTGCGGCTTCGAGGGCGTCGAGGGCTTCGCGGACGGCGCGGTCGCCGAGGGCGTGGAAGTGCACCTGGAAGTCGAGTGCGTCCAGGGCGGTGACGTGCTGTTTGAGGGCGTCGGGGTCGACGAAGCTGAGGCCGGTGTTGGTGGTGGCGCAGCCGCAGCCGTCGAGGTAGGGGGCGGTCATGGCGGCGGTGAAGTTCTCGGCGATGCCGTCCTGCATGATCTTCACCGAGCCGGCCCGGAACCGGCCGGCCTGCAACTCCTTTCGTCGTGCGAGGAGTTCGGGGATCTGTTCGGCGCCGCGCTCGCGGTCCCACCAGAGTGCGCCGGTGACGCGGGCGGTCAGTGAGCCGTCCCGGGCGGCCGCGAGGTAGGCGTCGGACGGGTCCGGCTGGCCGTTGAACTCGCCGAGGATGGCGTCCTGCCAGCCGGTGATGCCCAGCGAGTGCAGCAGGCGCTGTGCCCGCAGCAGTCCGGCCAGGCGGTCGGCGGCGGTGACGGGTGGGACGAGCCGGGCGACCAGCTTGGTGGCGCCCTCCTGGAGGACGCCGCTCGGGGTGCCGTCCGGTTCGCGTTCGATCCGGCCGTCCGCCGGGTCCGGGGTGTCCCTGGTCAGGCCGGCCAGTTCCAGGGCGCGGGTGTTGGCCCAGGCGCCGTGGTGGTCGCGGTTGAGCAGGTAGACGGGGCGGTCGGGGACGACGGAGTCGAGCAGCTGCCGGGTGGGCAGGCCGCCCTCGAAGCTCTCCATCGACCAGCCGCTGCCGGTGATCCACTCCCGCTCCCGATGCGCGTCCGCATACTCCCGGATCCGCCGCAGGTACTCCCCCGCCCCGGTCGTCCCGGTCAGGTCGCACTCGGCCAACTCCGTGCCGCCGTAGACGGCGTGGACGTGTGCGTCCTGGAAGCCGGGGATCAGCAGCTTCCCGGTGAGGTCGACGACCTCGGTCCCGGGCCCGACCAGCTCCCGCACCTCGTCGTGCCCGACGGCGGTGATCCGCTCCCCGGTGACGGCCAGACTGCTCGCCCGGGTACGGGCGGGGTCCCCGGTGTGGACGGGGCCATTGGTGAAGACCAGATCGGCCTTGCTCATGGGTGGTGCTCCAGACGGTTCGGGTGCGGGTGGTCCGGTGAGGTCCTGCGGCGGGGGTGCCGCAGGACGGGGCCGGCGGAGGCCGGGTGCCGCAGGGCGTGCCGGTGGCACCGGCCCATGACCGCGGCGGCGCGCAGGCCCCGGCCCATGACGTCGCCGATGACGAGTGCGGTGCGGCCGCCGTCGATGGCGATGACGTCGT
>NZ_JBEYVJ010000588.1:0-3432 GCF_040643935.1 Kitasatospora sp. NPDC047058
GGCCCGCGCGAGCGGCCGGGAGCCGTGGCGGGGGCGGCGGACGTCGCGGCGGGGACCGTGGACGTCGCGGCGGGGGCGGCGGAGGGAATCGGTCCGGGGGCAGGGGTGGTGAGGGTACGGAGCATCGCGATGCGTCTTCTTCGCAGGTGAGGGAGTGCGTTCAGGGAGACGCCGCGCCGGAGTGGCTGCCGGGGTACGGAGCGCGGACCACATCGCCGTGTGCCCGGTTGTGGCCGCCCAAGGGGTGCGGAGGCGGCCGGTCGGCGGAGGTCCGCCGTCGGGGGCGGTCGGGGTCATCCTCGCACCCGGGCCGGCGGGCGGCGGAGGCGGGTCGGGTCGTGCGGCGCCGGTCCGGGCCGGGGCGGGCCGGGGCGGCGGCCGCCCGGGGACGGTGCACGTCTTGTGCACAATCGGGTGATCGGATCGTTGCAAGGGACTAGCCGGACAATCAGTCGAAGATCGATTGAATCCGGCCAAATCCTTCTTGCGCCGCCACGGCGGCTGCGGGACCTTAGGGCCTCTCGTTCGTCGTCACCGACCGTCACCGGTCGCTGCCCGCGGAGCGAGGGGCTCCCCTCCCACCTGCCGTGCGGGCCCTCCGGCCTGCCGATCCTCCATGGACACCAGCATGCGCATCCGCTCCACCGCGGCCCGTTCCCTCGTCGCCGTCCCCACCGCCGCCGCCCTGCTGCTGCTCGCCCCGACCGCCGAGGCGGTCGCCGGCAAGCCCGCCAAGGGCAACAACGGCACCGTCAAGATCCACGACGCGGCGACCGGCCAGGAGGACACCCGGAACGAGCCCAAGGTCTGCACCTTCTACCTGGACTCCTTCGGCTTCGACCCCGGCCAGGACATCATCTGGCTGATCGCCGAGGTGCACGACAAGGACGAGAAGGCCGTCGCGTTCGGCGACCTGCCGGTGGACGACAAGGGCCACGTCCGCACCGAGGACATCAACCTGCCGGACGGCCAGTACAAGCTCTACTGGGCGTCGGTCGAGCTGGTCGACGGCAAGCTGCCGGCCGAGCCCGACCTGAACAACCCCAAGCACAAGGTCTTCAAGGTCGACTGCGGCGGCAAGACCCCGAGCCCGACCGGCAAGCCCTCCCCGACCGGCAAGCCGTCGCCGTCCACCACCCCGAGCAAGACCCCGCCGGTCTCGCCGTCCGCCACCCCGACCGTGACCACGACGCCGTCGAAGTCCCCCTCGGCGACGCCGACCCAGACGCCGTCGGCCACCGCCACCCCGAGCACCACGCCGACCGTGACCCCGAGCGTGCCGGCCACGCCGACCGCGACCGCCACCCCGACCGTCACCCCGACCGTCACCCCGTCGGCGACGCCGTCCACGAGCCCCTCCGCCACGGCCACCACCCCGGCCACCACCGCGCCGACCACCGGCGCCCCGGCCCCGAGCACCAGCCCGTCCACCGCCCCGACCGCGACCGTCCCGGTCCAGACCCCGCCGGCCGGCACCGTGGTCAACCCGGACCACCCGCTGATCATGCCCGCCGCGGTGAGCGTCCCGACCCCGATTCCGGGCGCCGCGCAGCCCGGCAAGAACCTCGCCTCCACCGGTAGCGACGGCACCCTGCTGTACGCCGGTACGGGCACCGCGCTGCTGCTGGCCGGCGCCGGCGCCGTGGTCTACACCCGCCGCACCCGCAAGTCCTCCTGACCCGGGAGCCCGGACGGGCGGGCCGGCGACCCCTGCGGTCGCCGGCCCGCCCGTCGGCACACACCCCCTCGGCACCCCCGTTCACGGGGTGACCGCGAGCTCCAGGTACGCCGCCAGGACCGCCAGGTGCACCGCCCCCTGCAGCGGGGTCGCCCGGCGCGGGATGACGGTGAGGGTGCCGACCACCAGGGTCAGCGCGAGCAGCACCAGGTGGGACGGGCCGAGCCCGAGCACCAGCGGACCGGATAGCCAGACGGACGCGAGGGCCACCGCGGGAATGGTCAGCCCGATGCTCGCCAGCGCCGAGCCGAGCGCCAGGTTGAGACTGGTCTGCACCTGGTTGCGGACGGCAGCGCGCAGGGCGGCGATCGTCTCCGGCAGCAGCACCAGCAGCGCGATCACCACGCCGACCACCGACTGCGGCAGGCCGGCCGAGGCGACGGCGGACTCGATGGTCGGCGAGACGCCCTTGGCCAGCCCCACCACCGCGACCAGCGCGACACCGAGCAGCACCAGGCTGGTCACGGCCGCCCGCGCCGTCGGCCGCTCGGCGTGGTCGTCCTCCTCGATCACCTCGCCGTCCGGGGTGACCGGCAGGAAGTAGTCCCGGTGCCGGACCGTCAGCGTGGCGACGAAGAGCCCGTACAGGACGATCGAGGCGGCCGCCGCGAAGGCCAGCTGGGCGGGTGAGAACTGCGGCCCCGGCGAGCTGGTGGTGAAGGTCGGCAGCACCAGGCTGAGGGTGGCGAGGGTGCCGATGGTGGCCAGCGCCGCACCGGTGCCCTCGGCGTTGAACACCGCCACCCGGTACTTCACGGCCGAGGCCAGGATGGACGCGCCGAGGATGCCGTTGCAGGTGATCATCACCGCCGCGAACACGGTGTCCCGGGCCAGGGTGGCGGACTTGTCGCCGCCGTCCACCATCAGCGTGACGATCAGCGCCACCTCGATCACCGTCACGGCGACGGCGAGCACCAGCGAGCCGAACGGCTCCCCCACCCGGTGGGCGATCACCTCGGCGTGGTGGACGGCGGCGAGCACCGCGCCCGCCAGGAAGCAGGCCACCAGGGCCACCGCCCAGCCCGGCAGGTCGCGCTTCCAGGTCAGGACGAGGACGACGAAGGCCACCACCGGAACGACCACGGTCCACCGGGTGGTGGCCGCGCGCAGCTTCGTGATCATGCGGCCGAGCATCGCATCCCGCCGCCCCGTCGGCCGGGCGACACCGCCGGGACCACCGTCCGTGTGGCCGGGGCCCCGGCCCGCGGGCGGAAGGAAGGCCGGTCAGCCACCGTACTCGGCGAGGTAGCCGAGCACCTTCGCGACATGCGCCTTCACCCGCTCGGGCACGCCGCGGGCGTCGGCGACGGTCTTGTCGCTGGTCCGGTAGCCGGCCGCGACGAGGGCCGGCAGGTCGGTCGTCATCCCCCGGTGCTTGAACTGCTGGTCGAGCCAGCAGACGTAGTTGCCCATCGCGGCGATCGCGTCGGCCGGGTCCAGGTAGTCCTTGACGCCGTCGTGGTCGCCGTCCTGCGCCCAGGCGTTGAAGACCGCGGGCGTCCACATCGCGATGCCGTACTCGCCGGACTCCGGGTGGGCGGCGTCCGGGTCGAAGCCGCTCTCGGCCTTGAGCATGGCGGCCAGCAGCGCCGGGGTGATCTCCGGCTCGGGGCAGCGCCGGGCGGCGTCCTCGATCGGCCCGCGCAGCGCGGCGGGCACGTCCGCACCCGGCGGGATCGCACCGGACGGCGCCG
>NZ_JBEYVJ010000589.1:0-3414 GCF_040643935.1 Kitasatospora sp. NPDC047058
GGGCCGGCGGCGGGACACCCCGCCGCCGGCCCGCGCCGGGCCGCGGGTGCGACGGCCCGGGAGCCCGCCGGCCGCGGGGCCAACGGCCGTGGGGTCAACGGGCGGCGGTGGCGCCGAGTTGGGCGAGCAGGGCCTGGTCGTCCTCCAGGTGCCAGTCCTCGGTGATCCGCGCCGCGCCGACGCGCTGGATGCCGACGGCGTTGAACCCGGCGCGCTGACCTGCCCCTGGACGCCGTCGAGGACACCGGTGAAGTGGCCGCGGAAGACCAGCCGGGCGGTGACCCTGTCACCGGTGATCGGCAGGTCCGCGAGCTCGCACCCCAGGTCCGGGACGGCGGCGCGGAGGGCGCGTGAGGCGGCGGCCGGGCCGCCGCGTCCTGCGGGCGTCCCGCGGGGAGGAGAGCGCGGCGAGGCCGACGGCGGTGGCGCCGGGAGTGCGGAAACGCTTCTGCGGGCGCATGATTTCGGACGTTCCTCTGAAGAACGGGCGGGGCGTGCGCGGGTGCACGGGGCGGGGTGTGCGCGGCGGTGCGAGGGGGGGGGTGCGAGGGGCGGGGCTCGGAGCCGGCGGAGCGCGCCGCCGTCGACGGCCCGCTCCGCACCGGTCACCAGGCGGACGGCGGCCTGGCCGATGCCGGGCACCCGTACACCCGGGCACCCGGGCACCCGTACACCCGGGTGCCCTGGCGCCCCGCCCACACGACGACGCACCGGAAGTCGACGGGGCCGACTTCCGGTGCGTGTGGGGTGTGGGGCCGGGGATCAGGAGGCGGTGCCGAAGTCCACGTCCTTGGTCTCGACCGTCCCGGCCGTGCGGCCGGGGGCCTTCTGGCCGGACCAGTAGAAGTTGGTGTGCGCGATGACCTGCTCCGGCTTCGGCGCGCCCCAGGAGGACAGGTCCTCCGTGGTGTGGGCGTCGCTGACCAGGATCGCGTCGTAGCCCCGGGCGAGCGCGCCGTGGAGGGTCGAGCGGACGCAGAAGTCCGTCTGCGAGCCGGTCACGACGAGGCGTCCGGCCTCCAGGCCCGCCAGCTCGGCCTCCAGGGTGGTGGCCTCGAAGGAGTCGCGGTAGAGCTTCTCGACGATCGCCTCGCCCTCGGCGGGCACCAGCTCGGGGACGATCTGCCAGCTGTCGCTCCCGAGGACGAGGTCCTCGTCGGAGTGCCGGACCCAGACGACCGGCACCTGCTCCTGCCGGGCCTTCTCGACCAGGGCCGCGATGTTGGCGACGACGGCGTCGCGCTCGTAGGCGCCCTCGACCACGCCGTTCTGGACGTCGATCACGAGGAGCGCGGTCTTCGGCCGGTTCTCGAGGGTGGTCATGGTCTCCCCTTTGCGCACGGTGGACTACTGCGCCCCGCACGCTAGCGCGGCCCACCGACAGCCGGTCAACCGCCGGCGGACCGGCCGACGGCCGACCACCGATGACGGCGGGGCAGGTTCCTGCCTCCGCCGTCATCGCTCGCGGGCACGGGGCCCACGGCCGTCAGTTCGCCTCGGCGGCGTTCTCGGCGAGGATGGCGCGCAGCCGGGTGGTGCGCGGGCGGGCCGGGCGCTCGGCGACGGCCTGGACGAGGGCCGGGCCGGCGGCGTGGACCACCGAGAGGTGCCGCTCGCCGCGGCCGAACGCGGTGTAGACCCACTGCCGGGTGAGCACCGGGCCGGCGTCCTCGGGGAGGACGACGATCGCGCCCGGCCAGCGGCGGCCGGCCGCCTGGTGGACGGTCAGCGCCCAGCCGTGGCGCAGCCGGCCCGCCTCGGCGGGCGGGACGGTGCGGCGCGACCCGTCGGTGTACTCCAGGTGCAGGCCGGTGGCGTCGCCGTCGGCCACCCGGGCGATCCGGGTGATGCCGGGGGCGGGGGAGTCCACCACCCGGTCGCCCGGGTCGAAGCCGCCGAAGCGGCCCGGGCGGGGGTTGAGGCGGGCCTTGGCGGCGGCGTTGAGCGCACGGGTGCCGGCCGGGCCGCCGTGGCCGGGGGTGAGCAGCACGACCTGCTCGGCGGGGATGCCGAGCGCGCGCGGGATCGAGTCGGTGAGCAGCTGGATGGCGCGGTGGACGGCCTCGCCGCCGTCCTTGGCGGTCAGGATGACCACCTCCTTGTCCGGGGCCTCCACCGGCTGCAGCTCGCCGATGCCGACGCCGGAGACCAGCTCGCCGATCGGGCCGAAGTCCGGGGTGCGGGAGGCCACCGACGGGCAGACCTTGGCGGCCAGCAGGTCGGCGAAGAAGCGGCCGGGGCCGGCCGACCAGAGCTGGCCCGGGTCTCCGCTCAGCACGAGCCGGGTGCCGTCGGCGAGCGATTCCAGCAGGGTCGCGGCCAGCTCGACGTCCAGCAGGGGGGCGTCCACGACGACGAGGACGTCCAGGGCGAGCGTGCCGTCGGGGGAGCGGCCGGGGCCGGCCGTCCCGGCCAGCAGCTCGGCCAGGGTGACGACGGACAGCGGGCCGTCGGCGACCGCCGCGAGGCTTTCCCGGCCCTGGTCGGTCCAGGTGGCGGCCCAGGCGCGGAGCCCGAGGCCGGTGGCGGCGTGGACCAGGGCGGCCGGTTCGGCCCGGGCGGCCTCGCCGCCGGTGTGGGTGACCAGGGCGCTCTCCGCCGCGGCCCGGATCAGTGCGGTCGCGGAGGAGGAGGGGGCCGCGACGGCGGCCGCCTCCCAGGCGGCCGGGCCGGGTGCGGCGGGCTCCTCGGCGCCGGCTCCGGCGCCCGCCTCGGCGGCGGTGTCACCCTCGCCCTCGCCGTCCGGTGCGGGCTCGTCCCCGGCCGGAGCTTCGGCCCCGCCCTCGCCCTCGCCCACGGACTCGCCCTCGCCCACGGACTCGGCCCCGACCCCGGCTACGGACTCGTCCTCGGGCAGGTCCTCGCCGGGGACGAAGGTCGACATCAGCCGGACCAGACCGTCCGCCAGGCTCTCCTCCGCCAGGGCCAGCCGCTCCAGCGCGAGCACCGTCCGGGTCGGCGGCTCGTCGTCGTCGCCACCGCCCGCGGCGTGCGCCTCGGCGCCGGTCAGCTCTTCCTGGAACGGCATCGCCCGGCCGTCGACCACGGCCGCCTGCAGCGCGGCGGCGGTGTCCGGCAGGCCGAGGCGGTCGAGCCCGGCGGTCACCTCGGCGACCTCCACGGCGGAGTGGCCGCGCAGCGCGGCCTGCTCCAGCAGCCACGGCACCAGCGCCTGGGCACGGCGCGGGTCGCCGGGGCCGGCGGCGGGGCCGAGCAGGCCGCGGGCGAAGCCGTCCGCGTGCTCGGGGCGGACGCCGGGCAGGGTCAGCACAGCCCACGGGTCGGCGCGCAGCTGGCCGGCGGCGCCGTCGCCGAACGCGGCCACGGCGGCGGCCGCGAGGTCGGCCGGCGCGCCACCACTCCAGAGCCGCCTCCGGGACACCCGTCGCCTGCTCACCCGCCTCAACGCCATCG